>NZ_PNCZ01000064.1:0-29608 GCF_005887425.1 Pseudoalteromonas sp. S2721 | reverse complement strand
TTAACTGGTTCTTCAGTTTTAACAGGCTCTTCAGCTTTTACTGGTTCTTCAGTTTCAGCCTGAGCCTGTTTTGCCTTTAGCTCAGCTTCATATTCAGCAGCAGCTTGATCTGCTACAGGAATAAATGCTGGCGCATCAGCTTTGTCATCACTCGACTTTTCATCATGCTCAGGGCGACGGCGACGTTGACCAGCAGCACGTAAGTGGCGAGGTGAACGACGAGATCGTGTACGAGGTTGAGCTTGTTCTTCATCAGTTGATGTTTCAACTTCCGATTCAGTTTGCTCTGCTTGTTTAGGTTCAGCGTCAGCTTTTACTGGTTCTGCAGGTACTTGCTTTTCAGCAACAGGCTGTTCTGCTTGCTCAGTTTCAACTGCTACTTTTTCTTTTGCAGGCTTAGCTGGTTTTTCAGCTTTAGGTGCTTGCTCAGTTGTTTCAGTTGTTTGTACTGCTTTTGCTTCATCTGCGCTTTCATCTGTTACGCGAACTTTTTTGCGTAAGTTGCGACGTTGACGACGAACCTTAGGTTTAGTTTCCTTTGGTTGCTCAGACTTAGTCTCTGGTGCAGTGTCTTTATTTGTTTGCTCTACATCATCATTACGTTTTTCATTACGTTTTCTGTTGTTAGAGTTACGACGACGTTTGTTGCGATTCTCGTTACCTTCTTTTTGCTCAGGCTTATTCGAAGTATTTGTGTTTTCTTCTTTAGCTTGTGCATCGTCAGGACGTTTATTGCGAGAGTTGCGACGGCGTTGGTTGTTGCTACGGCGACGGTTGTCGTTGTTGCGACGATTATTGCTACGTCTTTGTGCAGCTTTTTTCTCTTCTTGCTCTTTTTCAGCTTCTTCTTCGGCATTGCTGAATAACGACTTGAAGAACTTACCAATTGCAGCAAATAATCCACCTTCTGACTTTTTAGCCGCAGGCGTTGTTTGCTCAGCTTTTGGTGCAGCTTGAGGTGCAGGTGTAGTAGGCATAACAACACCTTTAAGAACCGGCTCTTCACGAACTGGTGCTGAAGGCGCTTTAGCCATTTCAAATGCTTCTGGCTCAGGAGCAACAACTTGCTCGTAGCTTACTGTTTCGATTGTTTCGTCTTTACGTAAGCGAACTACTTCGTAATGTGGCGTTTCCATGTGTTGATTAGGAATGATCACAACATCAACGTTATGGCGCTTTTCGATGCGTTGCACGCTACGACGTTTTTCGTTTAATAGGTAAGCGGCAACAGCCACAGGCACTTGTGCATTTACTTGTGATGTATTGTCTTTAATTGCTTCTTCTTCGATTAAACGAAGGATAGACAATGCAATTGATTCGTTAGAACGAATCGTACCTTGACCATTACAACGAGGACATGGGCCTTGGCTTGCTTCACCTAATGAAGGGCGTAAGCGCTGACGCGACATTTCAAGCAGACCAAAGCGTGAGATCTTACCAATCTGAACACGGGCACGGTCAGGACGAGCAGCGTCTTTTAAACGATTCTCTACTTCGCGTTGGTGGCGTGGTGGAGTCATATCGATGAAGTCGATAACAATAAGACCACCTAAGTCACGTAAACGTAATTGACGGGCAATCTCGTCTGCTGCTTCTAAGTTAGTATTAAGTGCTGTTTCTTCGATATCACCGCCTTTAGTGGCTTTAGATGAGTTGATATCGATAGACGTAAGTGCTTCAGTTGGGTCAATTACAATTGAACCACCTGATGGTAAGCGAACTTCACGTTGGAAAGCAGATTCAATTTGGCTTTCAATTTGGTAGTGAGTGAATAGTGGTACATCGCCCTGATAAAGCTTAACGCGGCTCATGAAATCTGGACGGAAACGCTCAATATGCGCTTTCGCTTCTTCAAATACACGTGCTTTATCAATTAAAATTTCACCAATGTCACGACGTAAATAGTCACGGATTGCGCGGAAAATTACGTTACTTTCTTGGTGAATTAAGAACGGAGCAGGGCCGCTATCAGCAGCTTGCTGAATCGCTTGCCAATGCACTAATAGTGCTTTTAAGTCGTACTCTAGTTCTTCAAATGATTTACCAACACCTGCTGTACGAACAATTAAGCCCATGCCTTTAGGTAGTTCTAAACGGCTTAGTGCTTCTTTAAGTTCAGTACGCTCATCACCTTCGATACGGCGAGAAATACCACCGGCACGAGGGTTGTTAGGCATAAGTACTAAATAGCTACCTGCAACGCTGATAAAAGTTGTTAACGCAGCGCCTTTTTGGCCACGCTCTTCTTTATCAACTTGCACAATGACTTCTTGGCCTTCTTTGATCACGTCACGGATATTTGGACGACCTTGGAATGTATAGCCTTGTGGGAAGTAGGTGCGGGCTATTTCTTTAAGAGGAAGGAAACCGTGTCTCTCAGCGCCATAATCAACAAAGGCAGCTTCTAGTGACGGTTCGATACGGGTAATTTTACCCTTGTAAATATTTGCTTTTTTTTGTTCGTGACCTGGGCTCTCTATGTCTAAATCATACAGGCGCTGGCCATCAACCAGTGCAACGCGCATTTCTTCTTGCTGCGTCGCATTGATTAGCATACGTTTCATATTGTTACTCTACTAATTCTGTCGCTGACATGACGATATAAGCTCGTCTGTTCAGTGGTTTCTGACGGTTGTTTTTGTGCAGTCTCACGACTGGGTAAAGTCAAAACCTGAAGTTGTTTGCTTACATTGAGCATCACTAAGTGTGGCTGACAATAACATGTTGTCACGTTATTAAATTCTTATAGGTGTCAAAACTGCCGCCAATTCTGCGGTTTTAATTTACGAGTTTTGTCCCGAAGTCGACCATGTTCAAATTTTTATTCAATGTCTTGCTACAACAGCTGCTTCTGAATGACGTTGCTACGTCGTCACTATCAGTCAATTTATCTTGTTCAATTGCTTTTTATGTTCATTAATCAACATTCGTGCTCAAATTATTCAGGCAATATATTACGCGCATCGCCGATAATTGAACGCTCGTGTTGGCTGGGTAATTATAAAAGCTTTGGAAAACTTAGCGCGGATCTGTATGATCGGCAACCCAGAATATGCTTCACGAATGTATTAATGTGATAAAAGCACCGTTGTTACTTGCAAACTTTATGTTCGCGACGGTGATTATCCCACTATTACAGTCGCGTTAGCAACTAAATTATTTACTTAAATCAGTGATTAGGCAATGTCAGAAAAAACCGGCTTACAAGTTTCGTTTGTTACCATAGGTGAAGACCATCTAGGTCAACGTATTGATAACTTTCTTATTACTCACCTAAAAGGTGTGCCTAAAAGTGCAGTTTATAAAATCCTTCGTAAAGGCGAAGTGCGAGTAAATAAAAAACGCATAAAACCTGTCTACAAACTACAACTAAACGATGTGATTCGTATTCCACCTATCAAAGTGGCCGAAAAAGAAGAGTTTGTGCCAAAAAAACTCGATAAAGTAAAACAACTTGAAGACGCCATTTTGTTTGAAGACAAGTATTTAATGGTGATCAACAAGCCTTCGGGTATGGCTGTGCATGGTGGCAGTGGCCTAAGTTATGGCTTAATCGAAGCACTTCGCGTACTTCGTCCTGAAGAGCGTAGTTTAGAGCTTGTACACAGACTAGACCGTGACACATCAGGTTGCTTGCTTATTTCTAAACGTCGTTCAGTGTTAACTGATTTACATAAACAGTTACGTGAAAAAACCATGGAGAAAAACTATTGGGCATTAGTTGATGGTCAATGGGATTCTAAAACGAAAAACGTTACCGAAGGACTTCGTAAAAACACCTTAAAGTCTGGTGAGCGTGTGGTGCGTGTTGATAATACTGAAGGTAAACCATCGCACACGCGTTTTCGTGTGCTTGAGCGATATGCTGAGTGCTCATTAGTACAAGCGTCGCCGGTAACGGGGCGTACTCACCAAATTCGTGTGCATACGCAATGTAAAGGTCATCCAATTGCTTGTGATGATAAATATGGCGTTGCAGAGTTCGATCAATACGTGAATAAACTGACTGGTTTAAATCGTTTGTTTTTACATGCCCACGATTTACGTTTTATGCACCCTAAAAATGAAACAACCATGCATGTTGAAGCGCCACTCGATAATGCACTTCAAAATTGTATCAAAAAGCTACGTGCAGATAATGAACAAGTTTAAGCTGGTTATTTTTGATTGGGATGGCACAGTGATGGACTCTGTGCCAAAAATTGTCACCTGCTTGCGAAATACTGCGCGAGACTTAGGTATTCCTGTTCCAACAGAGCAACAAGCGAAAGACGTTATTGGTTTATCGCTGGCAAAAGCCACTGCAGTGCTTTTTCCGGCGCATTTACATTTAAGCGACGAACTCGTTGCAGGTTACAAAGCACAGTACCGTGAGTTAGATGTTACACCTACACCTTTATTTAAAGATGTAGAATCCGTTTTAAAGCAGTTAAGCGATGCAGGTATGCAATTGGCTGTTGCTACCGGTAAAGGACGTGAAGGCATTGATAGGCTTCTTAATGAGTCAGGCCTTGGTAAGTACTTTGTGAATATAAAATGCTCTGACGATGCTGAGTCGAAGCCATCTCCAGATATGCTTGAGCAAATTTTACGTGAGCAGGGCATCGCAAAAAGCGATGCTGTGATGATTGGCGATAGCCAACTCGATATGGCAATGGCTAATGCCGCAGGCATTGCTTGTATTGGAGTGAGTTTTGGTGCCCATAGCCCGGCGCAGTTGCAACAACATACGCCGTTATGTGTTGTTGATTCATACCAACAACTTTTGCAGGTTTTAACTACGCCCCTTGCAGCGTTAACACGTCAACATCAAACTCAGCC
The DNA here is from genome assembly GCF_005887425.1 of Pseudoalteromonas sp. S2721. Taxonomy (NCBI): domain Bacteria; kingdom Pseudomonadati; phylum Pseudomonadota; class Gammaproteobacteria; order Alteromonadales; family Pseudoalteromonadaceae; genus Pseudoalteromonas; species Pseudoalteromonas sp. S2721. The sequence goes on along the minus strand of NZ_PNCZ01000064.1, from coordinate 24,787 downwards.
AGCACTTTAGTTAATGTGATCAGTGGCAGGCCTATCAATGTATTAGGGTCATCGCCACTGAGCTTTTCAAATAAACAGATGCCTAATCCTTCACTTTTAAAGCTACCTGCACAGTTATAAGGCTGCTCTGCATCGCAATAAGCATTGATCTGCTCAAGTGTGAGTGTTTTAAATGTCACATCAAATGGCACCACGGTGGTAATTGCTTTATCGCTTTGTATATCAAAAACACTTAAACCCGTTAAAAAGGTCACTGTATGGCCACTAAATGATGATAGCTGCTTAATGGCATTCTCTTTAGTATGAGGTTTACCTAAAATTGTATCGTTGAATACCGCAACTTGATCAGAGCCGATCACCAATCCTTCGCTAAAATGTTGTTTGGCAACTCGGGCTTTTTGCTCGCTTAAACGAGCAACTAATTGCTCTGGTGTTTCAGCTGCGATAGGGGACTCATCAATATCTGGAGAAAAACTTTGAAAAGGTAAGTTAAACTTAGTTAATAATTGCTGTCTAAATGGTGAGCTTGACGCTAATATAAGTGTTGGTTTCATAATAAATTCTGGATGAAAATTGTATTTTGCCAAGGATAAGCCACAATGAATCCGAAAACAAAGCAGAAGATCGTTAAAAACCTACCAAAATTGGTTTTTTACTTTGACTAACTTACTAACTATCTATATGATGCAGCCCCTATGCAAAAGGTGAAAATTCCCATCACTCTTCATCCCAGCAAAGCAGCTCAACATCGTTTAACGTATGACGGTATTGTCCCGCTTGAAAAACTTTCTCGTTTAGAGCAAGTTGTGCAGGAGGAAGCAGGTGAAATAGCGGTAAAGATTCATTGCAAAATTGACGAGCAAGGTTTAGTGGTAATAAGTGGTAACTTATCAACACATGTAACTGTAACTTGCCAACGCTGTAATGGAGAATTAGGGTTGGATTTGGAACAAGACTTTGTGTATTCGCCAATTGGTTTGGATGCAGAGTCAGATCATCTACCTGAAGGTTACGATGAAGTAGAGCTTGACGAAAACGGTGAAATCAACGTATTTGAGTTAATCGAAGACGAACTGATTTTAGCTATTCCAATAGTGCCTACACACAACGAAGCTTCATGCAGTTATTCATCAGAGCCTACTAGCTTTGGTAAATTAGCAGCAAAAGATGACAAACCAAATCCATTTGATATTTTGAAACAACTTAAGAAAGATTCTTAGGAGAAGACTAATGGCTGTACAAAAAAGCAAAAAGTCTCGTGCAAGACGCGGCATGCGCCGTTCACACGATGCGATCAGTGGTCCAACTTTAACTGTAGATCAAGTTTCTGGTGAGACTCACCGTCGTCACCACGTAACTGCTGACGGTTACTACAAAGGCGTTAAAGTAATTTCTAACTAAGAGATTGCTATATGCTGACCAATCTAACCATAGCGTTAGATATGATGGGGGGCGATTACGGCCCCCGTTCATCTATCCCCGCTGCCGTGCAAGCGGTAAATGCTAATACCAACTTAAGACTCATCTTATGTGGTAATCAGCAAGTTATTCTAAAAGAACTCGAAGCACTCGATTCTGTTTCACACCCTCGTTTAATTATTCGCCATTGTAGCGAAGTCGTCACAAATGCGTGTGAACCTGCTTCAGCGGTTCGTTCTAAAAAAGATTCATCAATGCGAGTTGCCCTCGATTTAGTTAAATCGGGTGAAGCGCAAGCGTGTGTAAGCTCTGGTAATACAGGCGCGTTATTTTTTATGGCGCATTATGTATTAAAGATGCTTCCAGGCGTAAAACGTCCTGCATTAATCTCTGCTGTTCCAACCGAACGTAAAAACCCTGTTTATTTACTTGATTTAGGCGCTAATGTGCATTGTGACGCACAAACCCTTTATCAATTTGGCATTATGGGTTCTGTGGTAGCAGGGCAGGCACTTGGGTGTGATAACCCAAGAGTTAGTTTATTGAATATTGGCTCTGAAGACATCAAAGGGCATGAAGGAATAAAACAAGCTGCACAGTTAATGCAGCAGTGTGAATATCTCAACTACACAGGTTACAGTGAAGGTAGTGATATTTTCAGCGGAAAAGCCGATGTTATTGTGTGCGAAGGATTTGTAGGTAATGTGGCATTAAAAACCTGTGAAGGTATTGCCAAACTGATCATGCATAAACTCACCAAAGCCTTACACAAACATTTCTTATACAAAAGTTTAGCGTTTTTATTGCGTCCAGTGATAAAAAAACTCTACAAGCGGGTGAACCCCGACCAGTATAACGGCGCAAGTCTGGTAGGATTGCGCGGTATTGTTGTTAAAAGCCATGGCAATGCCTCACCAAAGGCGTTTCATGCTGCTATTGATGAAGCCGCGCGGGAAGTCGAACGCCAACTCCCTGAAAAAATCGCTGCGATTTTTGAGCAAACACATCCAACAACAAAGTAGTGCAGCATATCTAAAACTTGTTATGCTGCCTGCTACAGAATATTTTTTTGTTTAATTATAAGAGCAAAGTATGGCACATAAAATTGCACTCGTATTTCCAGGTCAAGGCTCACAAACTGTGGGCATGTTATCTGAACTATTAGCTGATTCTCAAATTGCTAAAGCAACATTCGCTGAAGCATCTGAAGCTCTTGGCTATGATCTAGCTGCACTTGTACTAAATGGTCCAGAAGAAGAATTAAATCAAACCCATCGTACACAACCAGCACTTCTTACAGCTAGTGTTGCTATTTACCGTCAATGGTTAGACGCAAACCCTGATGCCGATGTTGTTATGGCTGGTCACAGTTTAGGCGAGTATTCAGCATTAGTTTGTGCTGGCGTTGTAAGCTTAAGCGAAGCAGTTAAACTAGTAGAAAATCGTGGTTTATATATGCAAGAAGCAGTACCTGCGGGTGTTGGTTCTATGGCTGCAATCATCGGCTTAGGTGACGACGAAATCAAAGCAGCGTGTGAAGCATCAGCAAATGGTGAAGTGGTTTCACCAGTGAACTACAACTCACCAGGTCAGGTTGTTATTGCCGGCCATAAAGCGGCAGTTGAGCGTGCATCAGAAGCATGTAAAGAAGCAGGTGCTAAACGTGCTTTACCACTTGCAGTAAGCGTACCTTCTCACTGTGAACTAATGAAACCAGCTGCTGAGAAATTAGCTGCTGATTTAGCCACTTTAACATTTAATACACCTAAGTGTGATGTAATCAACAACGTTGATGTAAAAGCTGAGCAATCAAGTGAAGCAATTAAAGATGCATTAGTACGTCAACTTTACAGCCCAGTACGCTGGACTGAAACTGTACAAGCATTAGTTGCGCAAGGTATCACACAAAGCTATGAGTTTGGCCCAGGTAAAGTATTAACGGGCCTTGCTAAACGAATTGATAAAGCAATGGTATGTGGTGCGGTTAATACGCAAGCTGCTATTGATGAAGCGAAATAAGTAGGAATAGAATGACAAATTTATTTTCTCTTGAGGGCAAGGTTGTCCTAATCACTGGTGCAAGCCGTGGTATTGGTAAAGCGATTGCAAATACGCTAGTTGCACAAGGTGCAAAAGTAGCGGGTACTGCAACAAGCGAATCAGGTGCTGCTAAAATCAGTGAATATCTAGGTGACAACGGTAAAGGTTATGCCCTTAACGTTACAGATCCTGAATCGATTGAGGCGACACTTGCTGCGATCAAGGCTGATTTAGGCGATATCGACGTATTAGTTAACAATGCAGGTATTACTCGCGATAACTTATTAATGCGTATGAAAGACGGTGAGTGGGATGACATCATCGACACGAACCTAAGCTCAATTTTCCGTTTATCAAAGGCTGTTTTACGCCCTATGATGAAAAAGAAAAATGGTCGTATCATTAATATCGGTTCTGTAGTGGGCACTATGGGTAATGCGGGTCAAGCTAACTATGCTGCAGCGAAAGCGGGTGTAATTGGTTTTACTAAGTCATTAGCACGCGAAGTGGCATCACGTGGCATCACAGTGAACGTTGTTGCACCGGGTTTTATCCAAACAGATATGACAGACGAGCTGACTGAAGACCAAAAAGCAGCTACGCTTGCAAATGTACCTGCAGGGCGTTTAGGTCAACCTGAAGAAATCGCTGCTGCGGTATGCTATTTAGCATCTGACGCTGCTGCGTATGTATCAGGCGAAACATTGCACGTAAATGGCGCGATGTACATGGTTTAATGAAAGTTAGCAAAAATTTGCTAGCGAAAGATTATCGAAAATTGTTGAAATTTTTGTGATCTTGCTTTAAACATACTTGAATTCGCTATGAAAATAAGCGATAAATGAACAAATACTATTCGAGAGGTTTGACCAGATAAGTAATTATCAGCAAATCCTTGAATCACAGAATTATGCGGCGTAAACTACGCCGCAATCTGAAAATAACGCATTGGCGTTTTTAATAAAGGAAAGAAGAATGAGCGACATCCAAGAACGCGTAAAGAAAATTATCATTGAGCAACTAGGTGTTAAAGAAGAAGAAGTAAAACATGAAGCTTCTTTCGTTGACGACTTAGGTGCTGATTCACTTGACACTGTAGAACTAGTAATGGCTCTTGAAGAAGAGTTCGACACTGAGATCCCAGACGAAGAAGCTGAAAAGATCACTACAGTTCAAGCTGCAATCGATTACGTTACAGCTCACGCTGAGTAATTTTACGCATTTTGATTTTAAGGGCAGCATTAAGCTGCCCTTAGTCTATCTATAGAATGATACTAATAAATTTGGTATACACCCCACCTAAAATAATTTCCTTATTGGAGGCAACCCGTGGCTAAACGTCGAGTCGTCGTAACTGGCTTAGGAATGTTGACACCGCTAGGTAATGATGTTGAATCTACTTGGCAAGGTTTGTTAAACGGTAAAAGTGGTATTCAAACTATCACGCATTTCGATACCTCAAGTTTCGGCACCAAATTCGCAGGTTTGCTGAATGACTTTGATGCATCAGCTTACATGTCACCGAAAGATGCAAAGAAAATGGATTTGTTTATCCAATATGGCATTGCAGCGGGTGTACAAGCACTACAAGATTCTGGTCTAGAGATCACTGAAGAAAACGCCACTCGTGTTGGTGTAGCAGTGGGTTCTGGCATCGGTGGTTTAACTTTAATTGAAGAAAACCACATCAAACTATTAAATAGCGGCCCGCGTAAGCTTTCTCCGTTTTACGTGCCTTCGACCATTATCAATATGATCTCTGGTCATTTATCGATTATGCACGGTTTACGTGGCCCTAATATTTCAATCGTTACAGCCTGTACTACAGGTCTACATAACATTGGTCACGCTGCACGTATGATTGCATACGGCGATGCAGATGCAATGGTAGCCGGTGGTGCTGAAAAAGCATCGACACCAATTGGTATGGGTGGCTTTAATGCGGCACGTGCATTATCAACTCGTAACGACGATCCACAAGCAGCATCTCGTCCTTGGGATAAAGACCGTGATGGTTTTGTTCTTGCTGATGGTGCTGGTGTTATCGTACTTGAAGAATATGAGCATGCTAAAGCACGTGGCGCGAAGATCTACGCTGAACTCGTTGGTTTTGGTATGAGTGGCGATGCATATCACATGACATCTCCACCTGAAGACGGTGCAGGCGCAGCTCTAGCGATGGAAAATGCCCTAAACGATGCACAAGTTAATGCAGACCAAGTTGGTTACATTAATGCTCACGGTACATCGACGAATGCAGGCGATAAAGCCGAAACATCCGCTGTTAAAACTATTTTTGGCGATGCAGCGAAAGATGTGATGGTAAGTTCATCTAAATCAATGATGGGTCACTTGTTAGGTGCAGCAGGCTCGGTAGAGTCAATTATTACTATCTTGTCACTTGTTGACCAGAAAGTAAGCCCTACAATCAACCTTGATAACCCAGATGAAGACTGTGATTTAGACTACGTACCGCACACTGCACGTGACGCTAAATTGGATTACGCACTATGTAATTCATTTGGTTTTGGTGGTACTAATGGCTCGTTGCTGTTTAAAAAGGTATAATTCTTTTTAACAACGGACTAAAAAGAAGAGCCCAGTTGTTTAACTGGGCTTTTTTGTATGAATAAATTAAAACAAACAATAAAAATAGTCACACCAGACACCACAATAAGCACGCAAGATCGTGGCTTAAATTATGGTGATGGCTTTTTTACCACAGCCTCTGTGATGAATTCTGTCGTTGAGCACTGGGATTTACACAAAGCGCGTTTAGAAGAATGCGCGCAAAGACTATTTTTCCCCGAATTAGATTTAAGCGCAATTGAGCGTGAAGTTAACCACGTAATCAGTGATACACAAACCGGTATTTTAAAAATAGTTGTCACCCGTGGTGCAGGTGGGCGTGGTTATGGCTTACCAGACACACCAAGTATCCAAGTGCTGATCAGTACCATGCCTGCAGTTTCACACTATAAAAGTTGGCAGCAGCAGGGGGCAAACCTTGAAATCAGTGACGTGAAACTTGCACATCAACCTTTACTTGCAGGCTTAAAAACATTGAACCGTTTAGAGCAAGTGCTTATCAAAAAGCAAATGAGCAGCCTTGAATGTGATGACGTTGTTGTACTTGATTATGATAACAATGTGATTGAGTGCTCTGCTGCAAATATTTTTGCTATTAAAGACGGTCAAGTTATGTCACCTAAGTTAGACCGCTGCGGTATCACTGGGGTTTATCTCAGCGCTTTATGTGATAAGTTAGCCATTGAATTTAAAGCAATCCAATTAGATGAGCTTTTAGCTATGGATGCCGTATTTATGTGTAATAGTTTAATGGGCGTGGTGCCCGTTGCACGAATTGCTGATACACAGTTTGATATTGAATGCAGTAAAGCGCTATTAACGGCGCAGTTTGCCAAGGAGAGTGTGTGATAAAAGTCATTGTTAGCGTGCTGTTATTAGCATTGCTATGTTGTGGTATTGGCTATCAACAACTTCAATCAGCATTAAAAATGCCGTTAAAAGTTGGAAATAGTACTTTATTTAAAGTGGAGCGTGGCACCGGCTTTAATCAACTTTGCCAAGCATGGCATTCAAAGCAGTGGGTTGATAGCTGTTTTAAATTTCAGGTACTAGCTAAATTAGATCCTACGCTTACTGATCTAAAAGCGGGTCTTTATGAACTGGATACAAGCGCTGTGATTGATAATATTCGTCGTATCAATCAAGGTGCACAAGTGAGCTTTAGCTTCACAATTATTGAAGGTCAGCCACTTCGTGACGTTGTTGCTAATATTCAAAAGCAAGCGCATTTAAGCCAAGACTTAGATACAGAAAATTTAGCGACGCAGATAAGTAACACGCAAGAGAATTTAGAAGGCTGGTTGTTCCCTGATACCTATCACTACCATAGCGAAGATAGTGCCAGCGGCTTATTAAAACGCGCATACAACAAAATGCAGCAGGAATTAGACACCGCATGGCAAACTAGAGCGCCAGATTTAGTATTAAGCTCACCGTATGAAGCGTTAATACTGGCTTCTATCATCGAAAAAGAAACGGGCCTTGCTTCTGAGCGACCATTAATTTCTGCGGTATTTACCAATCGTTTAAAAACCAATATGCGCTTACAAACCGATCCAACGGTTATTTATGGTATTGGTGCTGATTTTGATGGCGATATAAAACGAAAAGATTTAACAACCTATACACCGTATAACACGTATAAGATAAAAGGCTTGCCGCCAACACCCATAGCCATGCCTTCGAAAGCAGCGATTTTGGCCGCGGTTAATCCACCTGAGTCTGAATATGTGTATTTTGTTGCGAAAGGGGATGGCAGCCATCAATTTTCGAAAACATTGCAAGAACATAATCGAGCGGTAAAGCAGTACCAATTAAACTAACAACCAGAATTGAGTCATATGACAGCGAAATTTATAGTGATTGAAGGCCTAGAAGGGGCCGGAAAATCAACGGCTATTGCCGTATGCCAAGCTTATTTAGAAAACAAGCAAGTCGATTTTATTAATGTACGTGAGCCTGGCGGTACAGCTATGGCTGAAGAGCTGCGTAATATCGTCAAACAGGCTCACCAAGAAACAGTGACGAGTGAAACAGAGCTGTTAATCATGTATGCAGCACGTTCGCAATTGGTTGCTAATGTTATTAATCCGGCACTTGAAAAGGGCACTTGGGTTTTAGGTGATCGCCATGATCTTTCATCACAAGCATATCAAGGTGGTGGTCGTGGTATTGAACAGATTAAACTCTCTTTTTTAGCTGATATGGTGCTAAATGGTTTAAAACCTGATTTAACCATTTATTTAGACATTGACCCAGCTGTGGGTCTTGCTCGCGCTAAAGGACGTGGTGAACTTGATCGTATCGAACAAGAAGCATTAGACTTTTTTGAGCGCACTCGCGCACGCTACCTTGAAATAGCTAAAACTGATAGCAGTATCAAAACTGTGGATGCAAACCAAACAATGCCAGAAGTACATGCGGCAATCACAACTGTGCTTGATAACTTTTTTGCAGGTTTAAATTAATATGCCTTTGCCGTGGCTTGAAGGGCTTTATCAGCAACTTGCGCAAAGTTTAGCACAGCAACGCTTTCATCATGCACAGCTATTTAATGGTGATAAAGGAGTTGGCAAGCAACGTTTAGTCGATTCGCTCGCTGATGGGTTACTTTGTGCGTCACCTGTAAACTTAAAAGTCTGTGGCAATTGTAAAAGCTGCCAACTAAATCAAGCGGGTACTCATCCTGATAAACGCGTTGTAAAAGTAGAAGGCCAAACAATAGGCGTTGATGAAATTCGGGAGATCAGTGATTTTATCAACCATTCAGCAGCGCAAAATGGTAACAAAGTAGTGGTGCTTGAACAGTGTCACAAAATGACCACTGCAGCGGCTAATGCTTTATTAAAAACCCTTGAAGAGCCAAGTTTGCGCCGTTATTTATTGTTAACGTGCGAACAAACAGCATTATTACCTGCAACAATTTTAAGTCGCTGTGCGGTACACGAAATAAAGGTTAACCAAGAATATACAACACAATGGTTAGCATCACTGAACATTGCTAATTATTCATGGTTAGAGTTATTCGCTAGGCAGCCACTGCTTGTTCAGCAGTGGCAAAATGATAACCAACTTGAAGCTATTGATTCACTCTTTAAATTTGCAACTGAGATAAAAGACAGCCATAATTTCAGTGCGTTAGTCGACATCCTTAATAAAGATCATAGCTTGGTTAATGTATTTGCCTTGTTTTTAACAGAGCATCTTAAAACGCAATTAGTATTAGGAATGGACTTTTTCAATTATCAAAAAGCACAATCTGCTATTTCAGAGTTTCTTTATAACAGCTCGCATGTGCTTGGCTTAAATATGGAACTAGCCATTTCACAATTAGCGTTTACTTTACGTGAAAGTCAAAATTAGGATATATCGTGCAAGAATTATTAGTAGATATCGAAGACTTGGAAGAATTATATCGCTGTTACATGCCTTATCTAAAAAATGGTGGTTTGTTTGTGCGCACTAATATGCGCTTTGAAATGGGTCATTCATTGGCTTTAAAAGTAACATTACCAGATGCACTCGAAGATGATGTCGTAACGGGTAAAGTTGCTTGGATCACACCACAAGGTGCGCAAAGCTCAAACCCGCCAGGTATTGGTGTGAATTTTATCGATGATAAAACCAATTTAAATGCCAAAATCGAAAAACTACTCGGTACTATGTTAAACTCAGGCAATCCGACCTATACCATGTAATAAAAGTAGTACCATGATTGTAGATTCTCATTGTCATTTAGACAGGCTTGATTTCGATAAACTCGACCTTAATTTAGACCAAGTACTTGAAAACGCTCGCGCTAAGAAAGTAGAACACTTTTTATGTGTAAGCGTAACTTTAGATCAATTCCCAAGTATGCTGGATAAAATTAAACACTATCCAGATGTTTCTGCATCATGCGGTGTGCATCCACTTGATCAAAAAGACGCACTCGATAAGCAAAAGCTTATTTCACATGCAAGCCACGACAAAGTGGTGGCAATTGGCGAAACGGGTCTTGATTACTATTACTCAAAAGAGACCCATATTGTTCAGCAAGAAAGCTTTGTTGGTCATATCGAGGTTGCTAATGAGCTCAATAAACCGCTAATCATTCATACACGAGATGCCAGAGAAGACACCATCAACTTAATGCGCGCTCACAATGCCGAGAAGTGTGGTGGTGTATTGCATTGCTTTACAGAAAACTGGGATATGGCCAAAAAAGCCATTGATATGGGCTTTTATATTTCGATTTCGGGCATTGTTACGTTTAAAAATGCCGTAGAGTTAAAAGACGTTGTAAAGCAAATTCCGCTAGATCGCTTACTAATCGAAACAGATTCACCGTATTTAGCGCCTGTTCCATATCGTGGTAAAACAAATCAACCAGCCTATGTTGAAGATGTGGCTTACTACATCGCTGAGTTAAAAGGGCTTACTTTTAACGAATTAGCTGAAGCAACAACTAACAACTTTTATTCGTTGTTTAATCAAGCTAAAAGGGCATAATAGTGGACGGCGTATCGAACTTACCTCAGTTAGTAATGGGGCCAATGGTACGCCGAGCAGATGCAGGGCGAGTGTGCTTTCAATTTGTTACAACTAGGCCTTGCCACTACCGAATTGAGTTTAGCGGAGTTGAAACATACTCGAACTTAGAGTCCATCCAATTAGGGCAACATCTTTACTTAAATTTCATCAATGTCATGCCTGTCAATGGCCAGTTTGCAGTTGACTCACTGATCTACTATTCATTACATGATGAAGAAAAAAGCCTTGATTTATCGTCTTATTGCTATGAACGTGCAGAATCTCCTGCATTTGTGATCCCAAATCGACTCGATAGAATTCTGCATGGTTCGTGTCGTAACCCTCATCATCCTGCAAAAGATAGCCTTGTAGCTGCAGATAATTGGCAAAATGATCAGCGCCAGTCACTTAATGCAGGTGCTGATCTATTATTGTTATCTGGCGATCAAATATATGCGGATGATGTCGCAGGGCCTATGCTGCTCGCGATTGAAAAAGTGATTAGTCTATTTGGTGTATTTCAAGAGCCAGCGCTTGATTTAGATTTACCAGCAGGGTTCGAGCAGCAACTTTATCAGCGCCATTTACACTTACCCAAAGTACCTTGGCAAAAACGGAGCAAATTTGGTGTTGGTTATTGGCTTAAAAAAGATGAGCCACACTTCTCAAGCTTAAAAGCTGAAAACCATTTAATTCATTTTCAAGAATTTATAGCGCTATATTTATTAAACTTCAGTGCTGTTACTTGGCAGCTAATTGAGTTTGAATCAATTGAATGCCCAGCATTAGCCCCTAAATACGCTAACCTATTTAAACTTGAAAAGGACGCACTGGTTGGCTTTGCAAATGGCCTTCAGAGTGTTGAAAGGTTATTCGCCAATGTGTCGACACTAATGATGTTTGATGATCATGATGTCACCGATGATTGGAACTTAACAGCAGGGTGGGAGCAAGCTATTTATCAGCACCCAGCTAGCCGTCGTATTGTAAATAATGGCCTGATTAGTTATTGGTTAATGCAAGGGATTGGTAATGATGCCGGTGATAACACTTTGTCTTTATTACCCAGTTTTAAACAAAGCCTGCAACAACAGAGCTGGCATTTTAAAGACTTTGATAAGCTAATACTCAATTTTAACCATTGGCATTACGAGCTTAATACCATCCCCAAAGTTGTGGTTCTCGATACCCGAACCCATCGCTGGCGTAATGAGCAAAATTTCAATGAACCATCAGGCTTACTTGATTGGGAAAGGCTCACTGAATTAGAAGAAAGCTTATTGTCTCACGATAAAGTGATTATTGTATCTCCAGCACCGGTGTTTGGTGTTAAATCGATTGAAGCAATCCAAGCTATTTTTAATTTTTGCGGGCAGCCATTGTTGGTTGATGTTGAAAACTGGATGGCCCATGAAGGTTCTGCTAAAAAACTGCTAGATACTTTTCGCCGTGAAGATACACCAAAAGAAACCTTGATCCTCTCTGGTGATGTCCATTATTCATTTTGTTTTTCAGTGCAAAAGCGCTTTGGTAAACATAAAAACCGAATTTGGCAGTTGACTGCCAGTGGTATTAAAAATGAGTTCCCACGCAAACTTATTAATGTACTCGATAAACTCGACTCAATTTTATATGCCCCGAAAAGCCCACTTAACTTTTTCACTAAACGTTGGCAAATGGAAGTTGATAAACATCAAACCAAAGGCGAAGGACAAAAGTATTTGGTCAGTAATGCGGCTATCAGCTTAATTGAGCTCAATGACGGTTTACTTGCTAAATATGAACTTATTCACGCTGATAACCAAATAACTGAATTCGATTTAAACGATAATTAATCGAATACATTAGAATAAAAAAACGCCCAGAACGAATCCGCATTGTTCTGGGCTTAGGGGGTGGCTCGTGTGAGCCTGCGCTAACTATAAAAAAAACACCTTCTAAATTCAGTAGGGAGAAGTAGAAAGTACTTTTAAGTGTAGTTAATCAACAGGAAATTGCACGGTAAATGTACAAATTTTATACTGGTTTAAAATCAGTCTGTTACAGCTTTTTACCTAAATTAGCGCCTTATTTATACAGTCTTTATGCGCAACTTATACCCAAGTTATCAACTGGGCATTTTGGACCAAATCACGAGGTAATGAGTTCTTAATTTTATTCTTTTGCCACTTACCTAGGCCTACCGGACAACCACATAACATTAAAACTACTTCACCATTATCTTGCGTTGGTTTTTCGAGCCTAATATCTTTACCGTTAAAGTAATCGTTTGCTTGGCAAGCAGACATCTCAAAGGTATTTTTATCGCAATCTTGGCCAAAGACAGTGGCAAACTCGTGAGTTAAGCGAACACCGCCTTTGTGGATCACACCAAGTTGAATACCTAAACGTGAGTATTTAATTTTATCATGCAGTTCATCAAAGCCATCAGGAAACAACCAAAGCTCTTTATCACGTTGCATTAAGGTGCCTTGAAGTGATTTTAGACCGAACTGTTTTTTAATTGTTTGCATAAACGCTTGGCTTTGCTTTTTATCAAATTCAGCAAACGGAAATGCGCCTTTTTTAACTTTTTGATTTGGGTTATCGCTTGATGCTACTTTCTTAAATTTAGCGATGAAGAAACCTTCACTGTCGTAAGTTTGCGGCCAAACATGTAAATAACCTTCACTGGTTGTCGCTTTGTCTGCGCCATCAAACAGGCTGTCGAGCGGTTGTACTTCGATGCAATCAGGGAACTCTGCTAATAGATACTCACACACTTGTTGGTTTTCAAGGGGTGTTAAAGTACAGGTCGAATAGACTAATGTGCCGCCTGGTTTTAAGGCATAAAAGGCACTTTTGATAAGGGCTTTTTGCACAGCAGCAATATCAATATTAGATTCGATTGACCAATTCTTTAGGGCGTCTGCATCTTTACGAACCGTGCCTTCACCTGAACACGGGGCATCTAGCAAAATGCTGTCGAAGCACTCATACATGTAGTCCCCGAATATCACACCGTCAAAATGTGATAATGCACAATTACCCACACCCATACGTTTGAGGGTTGCAGCCAATACTTTTAAGCGTGACGATGACAACTCATTGGCCACTAACACGCCACTATTATCCATCATGGCGGCAATTTGTGATGTTTTTGAACCCGGTGCCGATGCCATATCAAGTACTGCATCGCTTTGCTTAACTTCGGCTCTTAGTGCTACCGGCGGTAACATTGAGCTGGCTTCTTGCACATACATAGCACCACTTAAATGTAAATCGGTATTACCGATTGCAAGGGCGGCTTCTTCGTCGCTTGGTCGTGTTAGCCAGAACCCTTCTTCGCACCATGGAATTGCTGTTAACTCCCATCCTTTTTTGGCACATTGACGCTGAAATTCATCGACTGACATTTTTAATGTATTTACGCGAACAGATCGTCTTAGTGGGCGGCGACAGGCTGCAATAAAGTCGTCTAATGATAAATGTTCAGGAAGGTAGCTTTTTACATCATCAATAAATGAGTCAGGAATATATGTATTAGCGTCCACTAAATGGCTCTCACATCACGTAATAATAGCTGGATCATACCATTTATAGCGCTATCAGGGGATATTTTTAGCTTTTTAACAGTGAGATTGAAGTGTCGACACATTGCTAATATAAATGTTCTTTATAGCCATTATTTTTGATAAATATCAATTTATGTCGACATTTCGCTGGTTTTTTAGCCTGTTTTTCCGATCTCAAGGTTGACAGTTTCAATGATAGGGCGCATAGTGAACTCACAAATTGTCGACAATCTTAATTTAGTACTTTGATAGACCTATTATGACAGAGCAAAAAGCCAACGATAACTACAACGATATCACGATAACAACAGCATCAGACCAAGTGTTTGTCGACATGCGTCGTGAAATTGTCCAAGGCACCATCGAGCAGGGTAGCAAAGTTTCTGAGCCAGAACTTGCTAAACGCTATGGTGTAAGCCGTGCCACCTTACGTGAGGCACTAAATCGTTTAGAGAGCTGTTATTTGGTAGAGCGTAAAGCAAATGTCGGTTGTCGTGTTGTTGCGCTAACCGCCGAGCGTTTAATCGAAGTCTATCAGGTTCGTAGTGCCTTAGAAGGGCTAGCTTGTCGGTTAGCTGCCGACAACATGGAACCTGAAGAAGTACAGGGTTTAAAACAGTTATTGAATCAGCACTTACAAACACAGCGTGTAAAAGAAGGTGAATCATACTACCAAGAAGCGGGCGACCTTGATTTTCATTATCGCATTATTAAAGGGTCGAAAAACGCACACTTAATTCATCTGTTATGTAATGAGTTGTACCAGTTAATTCGTATGTACCGTGTACAAATGGGGATGGTTGGGCCACGTGTATCAAAAGCGTTTGATGAACACTTGGCTATTATTAATGCCATTGAAAACCATGACGGTGAATTAGCCGAAATGCTTATGAAGCGCCATATCAGTGCGTCTCAGGCAAATATTCAGACGAAGTTTGACTTACTCGCAGCAAAAAATCAGTAGCGCCGTAGTTAAACAGTCACAATTTAGATTTAAAAAATAGAGTTAGCCAAAGAGCTGAAACCGTTCAAAGATAGGAGTTATCCAATGTCAGCAGGATTAAAATTCAAACAGGCAATCGCCAACAACAAGCCATTGCAAGTGGTTGGCACCGTCAACGCGTACTGCGCAATGATGGCAGAGAAAACAGGCCACCAAGCACTTTACCTCTCAGGTGCGGGTGTTGCTAACGCATCATACGGCATGCCAGATTTAGGTATGACTAGCCTTGATAACGTACTTGAAGATATTCGTCGAATCACCAGCGCTACCGACTTACCGCTTCTTGTTGATGCTGACACAGGTTGGGGCGGTGCTTTTAATATTGCTCGTACCGTTAAAGAAATGACCAAAGCAGGCGCAGCGGGCTTCCATATTGAAGACCAAGTAGCACAAAAACGTTGTGGTCACCGTCCTAATAAAGAGATCGTGTCTAAAGATGAAATGGTTGACCGTATTAAAGCGGCGGTTGATGCCAAAACAGACAGTGATTTTTATATTATGGCGCGTACTGATGCATTCCAAAAAGAAGGCTTAAATGCCGCGATTGACCGCGCAGCAGCGTGTGTTGAAGCTGGCGCAGATGCGATCTTTGCAGAAGCGGTACATGATTTAGCAGATTACCAAGCGTTTGCTAAAGCTTTAAATGTGCCAATTCTTGCGAATATCACTGAATTTGGCCAAACACCGCTTTATACAACTGAGCAATTGAGCGAAGTGGGTGTTGAAATTGTACTTTATCCACTTAGTGCATTTAGAGCGATGAACAAAGCCGCACTTAATGTGTATTCGTCTATTCTTAGCGAAGGCTCGCAACAAAGCCAAGTAGACAATATGCAAACACGTGCAGAATTATATGAGTTTTTAGATTATCACTCATATGAAAACACACTCGATAACCTTTTCTCAGCTAAAAAATCATAACGACAACATATAAGGAGAACACTCATGGTAGATAAAGCATTAGGCGGCGCAGGTTTACGTGGTCAAGTAGCAGGTGAAACAGCTCTGTGTACAGTAGGTAAGTCAGGTTCAGGTTTAACTTATTGTGGTTATGATATTAGTGAATTAGCAGATAAAGCGCAGTTTGAAGAAGTGTCTTTTTTGCTGTCGCGCGGTGAATTACCAACAGAGTCTGAGCTGACTGAATATAAAGCAAAGCTAAAATCACTACGTGGTTTACCAGATGCACTTAAAACAGTGCTTGAGAACATTCCTAAAGACGCGCATCCAATGGATGTAATGCGTACGGGTTGTTCAATGCTAGGTAACCTAGAAATGGAGCAAGACTTCTCAGAGGCGAATGATGCGATTGACCGCATGGTTGCCGTATTCCCAAGCATTATTTGTTACTGGTATCGTTTTAGCCATGACGGCGTTCGTATTGAAACTGAAACAGATGATGATTCGGTAGGTGCACACTTCTTACGTTTATTACATGACGAAGCACCATCAGCACTGTTTGAGCAAGTAATGAATGTGTCTTTAATTCTTTATGCAGAGCATGAGTTTAATGCATCAACATTCACTGCGCGTGTGTGTGCATCAACATTGTCTGATATTCACTCTTGTGTAACGGGTGCAATTGGTAGCTTACGTGGTCCACTTCATGGTGGTGCGAACGAAGCGGCTATGGATATGATTGAAGGCTTTACAAGTGCAGACCAAGCTGAAGATGCGCTGATGGGCATGCTTGAGCGTAAAGACAAGATCATGGGCTTTGGTCACGCTATTTACCGTGAATCAGATCCACGTAACGTGATCATCAAAAAATGGTCAGAAAAGCTGGCTGCAGAAGTGGGTGACGATGTTCTATATCCTGTATCTGTTCGATGTGAAGAAGTTATGTGGCGTGAAAAGAAATTATTCTGTAATGCTGATTTCTTCCATGCATCTGCGTATCACTTCATGGGTATCCCAACTAAGTTATTTACGCCAATTTTCGTGATGAGCCGTGTAACAGGTTGGACAGCACACGTGAAAGAGCAACGTGCTAATAACCGTATTATTCGCCCAAGTGCCGATTATACTGGCCCAGAAGCGCGTAGCTACACGCCAATTTCTGAGCGTTAATCGTTAATTAAATCAGTGATAGGGGTGGCTTGGCTGCCCCTTTATGAAGGGGCGAAATAAATACAAAAACAATCAGCCCACCATTGTTCACCGTCACCAAGTACAAGTAGAATCATCATGAATACAAATTTTAGAAAACCATTAGCAGGCACCGGCGTCGATTACTTTGATACGCGCGCTGCTGTTGATGCAATTAAACCGGGCAGCTATGCCACACTTCCTTATACATCGCGAGTACTTGCCGAAAACTTAGTTCGTCGTTGTGACCCTGAAATGCTAAATGATGCATTGTCGCAATTGATTGACCGCAAGCGTGATTTAGATTTTCCATGGTTTCCTGCGCGCGTTGTGTGTCACGATATCTTAGGTCAAACAGCGTTAGTTGATTTAGCAGGCCTACGTGATGCCATTGCTGCAAAAGGCGGCGATCCTGCAAAAGTAAACCCCGTGGTACCAACTCAGTTAATTGTTGACCACTCATTAGCGGTTGAACACGCAGGTTTTGAACCTGACGCATTTGAAAAAAATCGTGCTATTGAAGACCGTCGTAACGATGACCGATTCCACTTTATTAATTGGACGAAAACAGCATTTAAAAATATTGATGTGATCCCGCCGGGTAACGGCATAATGCATCAAATCAATTTAGAGAAAATGTCGCCTGTGATCCAAAAACGTGACGGCGTGGCATTCCCAGATACATTAGTTGGTACAGATAGCCACACACCTATGGTCGATGCATTAGGTGTTATTGCAGTCGGTGTAGGTGGTCTTGAAGCTGAAAGCGTGATGCTTGGCCGTGCATCTTACATGCGTTTACCTGATATTGTGGGTGTCGAGCTTAAAGGCAAGCCACAACCGGGTATTACTGCAACCGATATCGTATTATCGATCACCGAATTTTTACGTAATGAAAGAGTTGTATCGACCTACCTTGAGTTTTATGGCGAAGGTGCCGATGCACTTACATTAGGCGATAGAGCAACTATTTCTAATATGACGCCGGAGTTTGGCGCAACAGCTGCGATGTTTTACATTGATGACAACACACTTGATTACCTACGTTTAACTGGCCGTGAAGAAGAGCAAGTTAAACTCGTCGAAACTTACGCAAAAGAGACTGGCCTTTGGAGTGATAGCCTTAAAACGGCTGAATATGAGCGTGTGTTAACCTTTGATCTATCATCAGTTGGTCGCAATATTGCGGGCCCTTCGAATCCACATCGCCGTGTTGCAACTAGCGATCTTGATAAAGCGGGTATCACTGGCGTTGTTGAGAATGAAGAAGGCTTAATGCCAGATGGTGCCTGTATAATTGCTGCAATCACAAGTTGTACGAATACTAGTAATCCACGCAATGTTATTGCCGCAGGTTTACTTGCGCGTAATGCTAACGCTAAAGGGTTAACTCGTAAGCCATGGGTTAAAACATCACTGGCACCGGGTTCTAAAGCGGTTAAGTCTTATTTAGAAGAAGCTAATTTGTTACCTGAGCTTGAGCAACTTGGCTTTGGTATTGTTGCCTTTGCGTGTACAACCTGTAACGGCATGAGTGGTGCGCTTGATCCTAAAATTCAGCAAGAAGTGATTGACCGCGACCTATACGCAACCGCTGTACTGTCGGGTAACCGTAACTTCGATGGCCGTATTCACCCTTATGCTAAACAAGCATTCTTAGCTTCACCGCCGCTGGTTGTTGCTTATGCTATCGCCGGTACTATTCGTTTTGATATCGAAAAAGATGTATTAGGGCATGATCAACAAGGTAACGAAATTCGCCTTATGGATTTATGGCCAACAGATGAAGAAATTGATGCGGTGATCAAACAAAGTGTTAAACCTGAACAATTTAAAAAGGTTTACGAGCCAATGTTTGACTTAAGTGTAGATTACGGTGAAGACAACGATCCACTTTACCAATGGCGTCCACAAAGTACCTATATTCGTCGTCCTCCTTATTGGGAAGGCGCATTAGCGGGTGAACGCTCTCTTAGTGATATGCGTGCATTAGCTGTGTTGGGCGACAACATCACTACTGATCACTTATCACCTTCGAATGCGATTTTAGCGTCAAGTGCTGCTGGTGAATACCTGGCTAAAATGGGTCTCCCAGAAGAAGATTTTAACTCCTATGCTACTCACCGAGGTGACCATTTAACAGCACAGCGTGCTACATTCGCTAACCCTAAGTTATTGAATGAAATGGTTAAAGAAAATGGTGAAGTGAAGCAAGGTTCATATGCTCGCATTGAACCAGAAGGCAAAGTGACGCGTATGTGGGAAGCTATCGAAACCTACATGCAGCGCAAACAACCGCTTATCATTGTAGCTGGTGCCGATTATGGTCAAGGTTCGTCACGTGACTGGGCTGCAAAAGGTGTTCGCCTAGCTGGTGTTCAAGTGATTGCAGCAGAAGGCTTTGAGCGTATTCACCGCACTAACTTAATTGGTATGGGCGTATTACCGCTTGAGTTTAAAGCAGGCACGACACGAACTACGCTAGGTATTGATGGTAGTGAGAGTTTTAGTGTCAAAGGTGAGCCAACACCAGGCGCAACACTGACATTAGTAATTACTCGTGCCAATGGTGAAACCGTTGAAGTACCAATGACGTGTCGTTTAGATACCGCTGAAGAAGTGTCAATTTATTCAGCGGGTGGTGTACTGCAACGTTTCGCGCAAGATTTTTTAGAATCTGAGGAGCACTAAGCGATGGCGTTTAAACCACAAATTAAGGTGCCAGCGACCTATATGCGTGGCGGCACCAGTAAAGGGGTTTTCTTTAACTTAACTGACTTACCTGAGCCTGCCCAGGTGGCAGGTGAGGCGCGCGATAACCTGTTGTTACGTGTGATTGGTAGCCCCGATCCTTACCAAAAACAAACTGATGGTATGGGCGGTGCAACCTCAAGCACCAGTAAGACGGTAATATTATCAAAAAGCGCGAAACCTGATCACGATGTTGATTATTTATTTGGTCAAGTAGCTATTGATAAAGCATTTGTTGATTGGAGTGGTAACTGCGGAAATTTAACTTCTGCAGTCGGAGCCTTTGCTGTGTCGAACGGCCTTGTTGATGCCAGCAAAATTTTAGACAACGGCGTTGTCGAAGTTAAAGTTTGGCAAGTCAATATTAGTAAAACCATTATAGTACATGTGCCAATTACTAACGGCGAAGTGCAAGAAACCGGTGATTTTGAGCTTGATGGCGTGACCTTTCCAGCCGCTGAAGTAAAACTTGAATTTATGGACCCTGCAGATGGCGAAGGGGCCTTATTCCCAACAGGTAACTTAGTCGATGAGCTAGAAGTGCCGGGTATTGGTATGTTGTCTGCAACGATGATCAATGCGGGTATTCCTACAGTTTTCATTAACGCCAGTGAAGTTGGCTACGATGGCACAGAGCTTCAAGAAGCCATAAATGGTGACGCATCGGCACTTGAAAAATTAGAAACAATTCGCGCCTATGGGGCGTTGAAAATGGGGCTAATTTCTCATATTGATGAAGCAAAGGCACGCCAACATACGCCAAAAGTAGCTTGGGTAGCACCTGCTAAAACGTATCACGCATCAAGCGGTAAAGTTGTCAGTGGTACAGATATTGATTTAGTGGTACGTGCTATGTCGATGGGTAAATTGCACCATGCTATGATGGGCACGGCTGCGGTAGCAATAGGTACTGCAGCTGCCATACCTGGAACTTTAGTAAATCTTGCGGCAGGCGGTGGTGAGCGACAAGAGGTAAACTTTGGTCATCCTTCTGGCACTTTAAAAGTCGGCGCTGCTGCAACACTTGTTGATGGCAATTGGCAAGTCACTAAAGCAAGTATGAGCCGAAGTGCGCGTGTGTTGATGGAAGGCTGGGTTAGAGTGCCCGAGTAGTACTCAATCGCGTACTGATATAATCAAAATAAAGCGGCGGTTACGCCGCTTTGTCTGATCCGTAGCACTGTTGTTTCATTTCTTCAATATATTCATCAAACTTGCCGCTTTGTTGCATCAGTTCAATTTCATCATTTAAATCTTGTAAAACTTTTTGCCAGTGCGGCGTTGATTTACTAATAGAATAATAAAGCGGTTTGTATTCAAGCTTTGGTTCTAGCGCGACCAGTGATTCTAAAATTTGTCGTTTGCCGCTAATTGATAATTCAGACTTATAAACACTGGCTTTAAGAACTTCAAGGTCCGCCACAATCAGACTTACTCGATTACTTAGTAGAAGATGGATTAACTGGTATTCATTATTTGCGACGATTGTATCGATTTCTTTATTATCAATCATAGCATCGAGTTTTTTTGTGTTTTTATAAGAGCGGACTACACCAATAGGTAAATTCTCAACTGATTTTAAATCACCATTGAAAGGGATTTGATTTCCTTTTAACGCCACGAATGATAGATCTCCACCAGGTATTTCATGACTTAAAGCAAGTAAATTGTTGCGAGTTTTACTAAGAAAATTATCTGATACAACATCATCTTCAATGAAGTACTCAGGAAAAAGAATATCAGCGCGCCCTAATTCAGCTTCTCTAACGGCACGCGCCCATGGGTAGAAACCAATGTGTATGCCATAACCTTTTTCAAGAAGTGAGCTGACAGTAAATTGATAGAGCCAGCCCTTGTTACACAAGTTTTCGTCAATATAAGGAGGCCAATCTAAAGTGACGAGCTTTAAAACATGTTTGGCACTTAGGTTATAACCGTATCCGCCGTTGAAACGCACCGCTTCTTCAGTGACGATTTCACCATTTTTTTCAAAACTAACAGGTGTTAGACCCGCAAGGGCTTGATATGAGGCGAATAAAAAGAACACTGTTAATAGTTTCATAAATTGTTTAAGTTTTTGTTATTTATCTAAAGCTTAGCCTTTTGCCGTAAATATACAACCTAGGAACTGTAACAATATTTAACGAATGGAGTACATTTTTCGATCACAGCTTATAGTTGTAGACTTGAGTGACAAAAAGTTTACATTTGTATTATGGTATCACCTAATGCTTTTACAGCTTAAGGATAACAACAATGATAAAACTAAGTCTCTATATATCACTTCTCACAAGCTCTATGCTTGCTCACGCACAATTACCGCTTAGCGTTACAAGCCCTGATGGACAAATAACTGTAAAACTCGAAAAACAACAAAACCAGCTTGTTTATAGCGTAAATTATGGCAAGCAGGTTTTTTTGCAGCAATCAAAGCTTGGTTTAAATACCAACCTAGGTGATTTTTCACAAAGCCTCAAATATAAAAGCCATACAACTGCTTTAGTCAATGAAAGCTATAAACTGCATAATGCGAAGGTAAGTGACGTAAATTACACAGCGAATACACTCAAAGCGCAATTTGAAAACCAAGACGGCAGAATGCTTGGCGTCGAGTTTAATGTGTCTGATAGCGATGTTGCATTTCGTTATCAGATATCGGGAGCTGAAACAGATACCCGTATCAAGGTGTTAGCTGAATACAGTGCTTTTAACCTACCAGATAATGCAACTACATTTATAAGCCCACAAGCCTTACCTGAAACGGGCTGGATGCAAACAAAACCAAGTTACGAAGAGCCTTACACCTTTAACGAAGCCCTTGGTACACCGTCAGCGAACGGCGTGGGCTATACCTTTCCTGCATTATTTAAAAATAGCGACAAAGGCTGGTTATTAATTTCAGAAACCGGTGTTGATAGTCATTATGTTGGCTCAAAATTAAGCGAAGGCACGAAAGACGGTGTATATCGTATTTCATTTCCTCAGGCCGGTGAAAACAATGGCATTGGTGCAACTTATGCCGCTATGGCAATGCCAGCAACCACACCTTGGCGTACCATCACGTTAGGAACAAGTTTAAAACCAATTGTTGAATCAACCGTGGCATTTGATTTGGTTAAACCACTTTATCAAGCAAGTCAAAATTATAAAATGGGTCGATCAACATGGAGCTGGATTGTTTGGCAAGACCCAAGTATCAACTACGATGATCAAATCAAATTTATTGACTTAGCTGCATCATTAAATTTTGAATATGTATTAATCGACAATTGGTGGGATAAAAACATTGGCCGCGAGAGAATGGCTGAATTGGTTAAGTACGCCAATGGAAAGGGCGTTGATGTTATTTTGTGGTACAACTCAAATGGCTGGTGGAATGATGCACCACAGACCCCACAAAATAGAATGAACAGTGCACCTGCACGTCGAAATGAAATGGCGTGGCTGCAAAGCATTGGTGTAAAAGGGCTGAAAGTAGACTTTTTTGGTGGTGATAAACAAGAAACCATTAAACTGTATGAAGATATTCTTACAGATGCAAATCAGTATGGTTTAGTGATCACCTTTCATGGCAGCACCATCCCGCGTGGCTGGGAAAGAATGTATCCTAACTTCGTCACTTCTGAAGCGGTACTGGCATCGGAGAACCTTGTTTTTCATCAAAATTCGTTAGATTTACATGCCTATAACGCGACTATTTTACCATTCACTCGTAATGCTATTGGCGCTATGGATTTTGCCCCAGTGTTTTTAAACAAACGTTTATCGCAAGATCAAACCGTCGGCACTATTCGTAAAACCACAGATGCATTTGAACTGGCAACAGGTGTGCTTTATCAATCACCAGTGCAACATTTTGGCCTGACGCCAAATAACCTTGCAGAGCAACCCCAATTTGTTATTGATACTTTAAAGGCGATGCCAACGGTATGGGATGAAACACGCTATATTGCAGGTCAGCCGGGTCAAGATGCAACGATCGCAAGGCGTCATCAACAAACATGGTGGGTAGCAGCCGTGAATGGTGAAAGTAAAGCCAAAACAGTAGATATTGATTTACCTATGTTAGCGGGTAAAAAAATCACCCTGTTGTTTGATAAAAAAGATGGCAGCGCTGGTACTATGCAAGTCACAGTAAGTAACAGTGGCAAGTTAACCTTAAACTTATTAGCTCAAGGTGGCGCACTGATTATTGGTCGCTAACTGTGAGTTTATAGGCGACGAATAAAAGCCAAGTATAAAAAAGCGAGCAGATTGCTCGCTTTTTTGTGGCTATAGTTGCCTTGATAATTTGGGCGTGCTAAATTGCGCCGTGTGTAGTGATGTACTACACCGCTTTGAGGACGACCTTAAAGTTGAAATTAAATTCGGGGACGACCCCATAAAGAGGTCGACCATGAATTGGATCCTACTTATTGCTGCTGGCTTACTTGAAGTCGCTTGGGCTTATGGCTTAAAACAATCAGATGGTTTCACAAAACCCCTCATTTCATTCTTTACAATCTTAACCATGGCTGCCAGCTTTTATTGCTTAAGTGTGGCACTCAAATCATTACCACTTAGTTTGGCGTATGCGGTTTGGGTTGGTATCGGCGTTATTGGCTCAGCAATAATAGGCATGACACTATTAGCTGAAGGCGTGAGTCTATTAAAAATAGCCAGCTTGCTACTGATCGCCCTTGGCATTATTGGTTTGAAACTCGCCAATTAATAAATTTTTTACTGCTCCTACTCAGTTTCATAACGTTAATTCAGGGTATGAGACTGAGAGCAAACGATTGAAGCAGTAGTGCGTTAAACAACTGAACTACATATTTTAAATTTGGAACAT
>NZ_PNCZ01000063.1:0-57640 GCF_005887425.1 Pseudoalteromonas sp. S2721 | reverse complement strand
CGGCTTTAGCCGTGAATAGGTCAAATCTATTCGGCGTTAAAACGCCTCCTACCACGTAGGCGTCACGCTTGCTTGGCGCGTCTTACATTCAACACTCTTTCGGTGGATTAACGCCTTACCAACAAACAACACAATTCGGCTTCAAACTTACAGCTATGGCTTAAAGCTTCTAACTCCTCACCTTTATTTTTCATAAAATGATAGCGCTGTCATTTTAGTTTTTATATGATAGGAACGAATTATTAACAAAAATGAAAAATAGTACGCAGAAATACCGTACACTCAGGGCTTAAACGAGGAGAAAGTAATGGATTTTAAGAAGTCACTATTCGCGGTAATGCTAGCGACTGCGCCTTTAATGGCTAGTGCAGCATTAACTCAATCACAAGTTGATCAGTTTGCGAAAGGTACCGAACTGTTGTTTTCGGTAGAAGATAACTTTCGTAATAAAGATGCGGGCTTTTTAGGAAAAATTACTCTTAATAATGGCTCTGATGTGGCGTTACCTGCGGGCGAGAGCGACTGGCAGCTTTATATTCACTCAGTTCGTAAAATCTCAACCGAACATGTTGCGGGCCTAAACATTGAACACGTTAATGGTGACTTGCACCGCATCGTACCAACGAGCTCTTTTAAAGGTTTAGCAGCAGGTAAAAGTTTAGAGCTGCCGTTCGATGCGCAAGTATGGATTGTTGCTTATAGTGACTTTATGCCACGGGCATTTTTTGTTTCGGGTAAGAATAAACCAGCCGTATTTGCTAATACCGACACAGAAGACTTTAAACAGTTTGTGACGCCATTTACCCGTGAGAATCAGTTACGCCGTTACAATGAGCCAAAAGATTTATCGGTTTTAGCAACGGCAAAAGTACGCTTCGAGCGTAATAGCACAGATAAGGTGTCGATTAGTAAAGAGGATGCTTTAAAGCGTATTATTCCTAAGCCTCGTAAAGTCGATTTTAATCGTGGTAGCGCAACGTTAAACAATAATTGGCAAATCAGTTATCAAGGCCAGCTTAAGCACGAAGTTATGGTGTTTATGCAAGACTTACAAGATGACTATGGCATTAGCCTTAAAGCACAGCCTGATCATATCAATGTTGGCAAAGACAAAGTAATACGCTTAAAAGTCGACCCTAAACTCAATAATGCAAAAGCAGAAAGCTACACCCTAGAGATTGATGATGAAGTGATCACCATTGTAGGTAGCGATAACGCCGGTGTGTTTTATGCGATGCAAAGCTTATTAAACCTCATTCCTGCAAATAGCCAAGGCAGTGCCAGCTTACCGCAGTTAGAACTTGAAGACTCACCGCGTTATGGTTGGCGTGGTATGCATTACGATAATGGTCGTAACTATCATGGCAAAGAAGCAATGTTCAAGCTGGTTGAGCAAATGGCTCGCTATAAAATGAATAAGCTACACTGGCACTTTTCAGAAGATGAAGGCTGGCGACTTGAGATCCCAGGTCTACCAGAGCTTACCGACGTTGGCGGCTATCGCTGCTTTGATTTAGAAGAGCGCGAGTGTTTATTAACTCAACTTGGCACTGGGCCGTTTAAATCAGGCTCAGGTAATGGTTATTTGAAACGTGATGAGTTTGTTGAGCTATTAAAGTTTGCGAAAGACCGCCACATTCAAATCATCCCTGAAGTTGAAGGGCCAGGTCATGCGCGTGCTTCAATCAAAGCGATGGAAGCACGTTATCACAACATGTTAGAAGAAGCTGAGAAAGCCGCTAAAAACAATATTAAAACGCGCTCTGCAAACAAAGAAATTCAACACATAGATATGGGGCCAGCAACGCAATACTTGCTTACCGACCCTAAAGATACCTCTGTGTACATGACGGTACAAAACTACAAAGATAACTCAATGAATGTGTGTATGGACTCAACCTACGCATTTTTAGATAAAGTAACTTATGAACTTCAGCAGATGTACCGCGAAGCAGGTGTGCAGCTAAAGAACCTGCATATTGGTGGTGATGAAGTTGGAGCAGGTTCGTGGATAGGCTCGCCAATCTGTCAGGCGTTATTTGCTGATCCTAATAACGGTGTAGCTGGCCCGGCTGATTTAAAACCTTATTTCACACAACGTGTTGCTACCTTACTTGAAAAACGCGGTATTTCTCCGGGGATTTGGGAAGATGGCATCATGTATGACCGTGAAAATTCGTTTAAACGAGATGAGTTCCCTAACAAAACCTTTACCGTTAATACTTGGGATAACATTTGGGAATGGGGCGTTGCCGATAGAGCATACCGCCTAGCAAATGCTGGTTACCAAGTGGTGTTATCACACGGTACGCATTTGTACTTTGACCACCCATACGAAGCAAGCCCTGAAGAGCGCGGTTATTACTGGGCAACTCGTTACACAGATACTAAAAAGGCCTTTAACTATATGCCAGATGACGTGTATGCCAATGCTGATTACACCCGCACTCGTGAGCCAATTGTTAATTTAGAAGCGTTGGTGGGCCGCCCGTTACCTAAACTTGAAAAGCCAGAGAACATTCTGGGTATGCAAGGACAGGTATGGTCAGAAACAATCCGTACTGAAGAGCAAGTATTAGCAATGATCTTCCCGCGTATTCTGTCAGTGGCAGAGCGCGCATGGCATAAAGCCGATTGGGAAGGCGAAAACGTCGATAGTAAAAAACAAGCAAAAGACTGGGCGGAGTTTTCAAGTGCAGTTGGCTTAAAAGAGCTTGAGAAACTAGCTAAAGACGGCATCAACCTGCATTTACCAGTACCTGGCGGTGTGATTGAAGATGGTAAGTTGTATGCCAACAGCGCATTTGCATATTTGAGGATTGAATACAGCTTAGACAACGGCCAAAGCTGGCAAACTTATGCCGAGCCTGTGAAGGTTGATAACAATGCAAAAGTTGCGCTACGCACCCGTTTAAACGCACAGCAAACCAGCCGCGTGACCGTTGTGGGTGAGTAATTTTTTGCGATAAATAAATGTGACGCCTGCAGTAAAGTGTAGGCGTCATTTTTATTTCGTAGGAACGGCTTTAGCCGTGAATAGCTCAAACCTGTTCGGCGTTAAAACTCCCCATACATCTTAGGCGTCACGCTTGCTTGGCGCGCCTTGCATTCAACATCTATCTGAAGAGGGAACGTATTACAACCAAACAACACCGTTCGCTCAAAACTGATAGCTGAAAGCTGACGGCTAATCCAAACTCATCATGCGAAATAAATTTCACACCTACGGTATTTAAAAGAAATATGTCAGCGCTGTCATTTTTGTTGCGATAGTGTTATAAATATTTAATATCTCTTTTATATAATCATCTGAATGAGCAGCGCTGTAGAGTCGAACTGTGCTGTTATAGGAAATGTTATGTCTGAAATAAATAAACAAAGCAGTGTAGTGCCCATGGCGATTGTTGCCACGCTGTTTTTTATACTGGGTTTTGCTACGTGGTTAAATGGCTCACTGATGCCATTTTTACAGCAAATTTTGCAGCTTTCACCATTTCAGGCATCGCTGATCATTTTCTCGTTTTATATCGCCGTGACTTTTACGGCTCTACCTTCGGCGATGATCATCAGAAAGGTAGGTTATAAAAATGGTATGGCGCTGGGTATGGCAACCATGATGGTGGCAGGTTTACTGTTTATCCCTGCGGCAAAAACACAAGTGTTTGCACTGTTTTTATTTGCACAGCTTGTTATGGGGGCTGGGCAAACATTATTGCAAACAGCGGTTAACCCATACGTAGTCAGAATCGGCCCTGAAGAATCAGCCGCGGCTCGCGTCAGTATTATGGGTATATTAAATAAAACGGCCGGTGTTGTGGCACCAATCGTGTTTACCGCACTGATACTCAGCGATTTTGAAGGCTTTGTAGGTAAAGAACTTAGCCAAACAGAAGTTGATGCCATGGCCAACGGCTTAATTTTACCGTATTTAGGGATGGCTATTTTTATTGGTATACTCGGCTTTGCAGTTACCAAAATGCCATTGCCAGAGTTAATTGATGATGTAGATGAACAAAAGCCGGGGCAGGTAAAAGAAGCGCTGAGCCATCCGAGTCTTGCGCTAGGGATTGTGGCCCTTTTTGTTTATGTAGCCGTTGAAGTCATCGCAGGCGATACCATTGGTAGCTTTGCGTTGTCATTAGGTGTTGAAAAATATAGTGTTATGACGTCATACACTATGGGTTGTATGGTGCTTGGTTACTTTTTAGGGGTGTTACTTATCCCACGAGTGTTGTCACAACAAACCGCGTTAACTATTTCAGCGGTATTGGGCTGTGTGTTAACCCTAGCGATAGTCACTGGTAGTAATGAAACTGTATTTATATCAACATTATTTGGCCTAAAATCGGTACTACCTGATACCTTATTGCTCATTGCTGTGCTAGGCTTTGCTAATGCGATTGTTTGGCCTGCAGTTTGGCCGCTCGCATTATCTGGTTTAGGCAAGCTAACTAGTGTAGGCTCTGGTCTACTTATTATGGGTATAGCTGGTGGCGCATTCGGCCCATTATTTTGGGGCCTAGCAAGTGGCGGCGTAAAAAGCGCAGAAGCACAACAAATGGCTTATATTGTGATGTTGCCTTGTTATTTATTCATACTTTTCTATGCTGTTAAAGGCCACAAGATGAAAAGTTGGAAGTAATTATGAGTTTGAGGTTGGGCGTAAAATGCACCGCCTTGAACTTTGAAAAGCATTTCTAGTAAATAGAAATAATCCCGTGTGTAATGCCACCGAAAGGTGGCATTTTTTTGTTTGAAATTTAAGGTTCTCGTTACACAGAGTAAACCACTTTTATTCACAAAGAGGATAAGAGAGCGCTTCGCTTAAGAGAAAGTAATATTGTGGTTTCCTCATTCACTTCTCTTTGTGCAAAAGAAATATTGAACCACAAACAAACCCGAACAGCCAAAGCTGACGGCTTTTAGATCTGAAAACAGGTTTTAAAGATAAATCTTGAAATTCAAAATAAAAAATATTTAGGAAAATATAGGGATTTACTAAGGGGGAGAAGTGGGGCGACTGATGGGGCTTGAACCCACGACAACCGGAATCACAATCCGGGGCTCTACCAACTGAGCTACAGCCGCCACTGAGATACACCTCGTTTGGTGTGGCGCGCATATTACATAATTAACTTAGGCTTGTGAACCCCCTAAATTAAAAAAAGTAAAAAAAACTTACTTGCTTCAGAAAATTCAGAAAAGCAGGTTTAGTCAGTTAGTGTTCAGTTTCGGTATTTAGACTTGCGACTTTTGCAATTGAGCAATTACTCATTTTTTAGTTTGGCTGTAATTTAATGATTTTTTAACCAAAGATCATATATAATTTGAACAGCGTTATGCTAAAAATGAACTTCAGGAGAGAATATGGATACTATAATGAACTGGATCAATGAGAATTCAGGTTTAATCATACATTACGCCGTTCAGGCTGTTCTTGCGCTAATCATTTTCTTCATCGGTGGTCGTATCGCAAAATTTTGCGAAGGGATGACTGAAAAAGCATTTGATAAAAAGAAAGTAGACAAAGCCGTAGGTTCATTTGTAGCAAGCATTGTTTATGCTATTGTTTTTGCAGCAACTATCTTAATGGCACTATCTCAACTTGGCATTGAGACAACATCATTCATTGCTATTTTAGGTGCGGCTGGTTTAGCTGTAGGTCTAGCACTTCAAGGTTCACTGTCTAACTTTGCTTCAGGTGTTTTAATCATCCTACTTCGCCCTTTCAAATCAGGTGACTATGTAGAAGCCGGTGGTAAAGCGGGTACTGTTAAGAAAATCGAAATTTTCTCTACAGAATTACGTACACCAGATAATAAAGTAATTATCATGCCTAACTCATCAATCATGGGCAGCCCAATTACAAACTTCTCTCGTGAATCAACTCGTCGTATCGATTTAGTAATTGGTGTGGGTTACGATGCAGACCTTAAAGAAGCAAAAGCAGTTCTTAAATCAGTATTAGATAAAGAAACTCGTTTATTAAAAGATCCAGCATACACAGTCGCTGTGTCTGAGCTTGCAGATTCAAGTGTGAACTTTGTAGTTCGCCCGTGGGTTAATTCATCAGATTATTGGCCAACGTATTTCGATCTAATGGAAAACATTAAGATCGCACTAGATGACGCAAATATCACGATCCCATTCCCGCAAATGGATGTTCATTTGCATAAAGAAGATTAATCACAAGTAGTAAAGGTTATTTTTTAATGAAATTAAAAGCTTTATCAATTCTAGTTGCAGCAAGTGCTGCAACTAGCGCATTCGCAGCAGATGAAACTAAAACTTGGGATGTAACCAGTGAACTAGGTGCCATTATTAC
The DNA here is from genome assembly GCF_005887425.1 of Pseudoalteromonas sp. S2721. Taxonomy (NCBI): domain Bacteria; kingdom Pseudomonadati; phylum Pseudomonadota; class Gammaproteobacteria; order Alteromonadales; family Pseudoalteromonadaceae; genus Pseudoalteromonas; species Pseudoalteromonas sp. S2721. Next base: position 51,315 of record NZ_PNCZ01000063.1, on the reverse strand, counting down.
AAGTGGTAACACCGAAACAACAACACTAAAAGGTGGTGTTAAGGTTTTACATAACCTAGAAAACTGGAATAACGAGTACAAGTTAGACGGTCTTTATAAAGAAGATGAGATCGAAAACGACGACGGTGTTAAAGAAACACAACGTACTAACGAAAAGTACTCAATCTCTGCACAAGGTAACTACAAGTTAAACGAAAAGCACTCACACTTATTCATCTACGGCTCGCACGTATCTGATTACTTTGGTGCATATCGCAACGAATCAGTAATCTCAGCAGGTTATGGTTTACGCGTAATCGACCGTTCTGATATGTGGTTAAACGCTGAAATCGGTCCGGGTTATAAGTATTTCCAATACCCTGATGACAGCACTGAAGTTGATGACAACGGTAATTCACTTGCCGGCGAGCGCGAAGGTGAAGTTATCGCGTTAGGTAAAGTTGATTATAACTGGCAGATTTCAGACAGCGCACGTTTTACTCAGTTAGTATCAGTTGAATATGGTGATACCAATACTAAAACGCGTTCAGAGTCTGCAATTCTTGCCAAAATCAACGGCTCACTACAAATGAAAGTAGCTTACAACATCACTCACAACTCAGACGTTGCGGATGATAAAGAAAACACAGATACAGAAACGTCACTAACGCTAGTTTACAGTTTTTAACTAAATAAATCGTTTTGTTGACAATTTAATGACAAAAAGGGGCGAAAGTCCCTTTTTTATTTCCTTGAGTTTCAGGTAGAATACACAATCTTTTTGACTGTAGAACTATGGATATCCCTACTTGTGATGTTATTTAAAAGATTATTCCTTACTTTTTTGTTTCTAACCACTTCATCGGTATTGGCATTTACTCCTACTGCAGCTCAAATTGAGCAATTCAAAAAGCTCCCAAAGGCTCAACAAGAAGCGCTTGCAAGACAGTATGGAGTCGATTTATCTACGATTACAGGTAAATCTTCTGACGAAGAGCCAATAGAAACTGAATCAACCATTCAACCTCGTTTAGATAAAGAAAAAGAGCCGCTAACCGATGAAGAACGTTTCGCTCCCAAAGAAAGTGAAGTAGAGCCTTTTGGCTATGATATTTTTGCAGGCGAACCAACTTCATTCATGCCAACAGAAAATGCGGCCGTTCCTGATACCTACTTAATTGGTCGTGGAGATGAGCTAACAGTTAACTTTTACGGCAAAGAAAGTGAAAGTTACGATCTGGTTGTTGATCGAGAGGGCCGAATTAATATTCCAAACTTAAGCCCTGTACAGGTAGCAGGATTAACCTTTATTGAGGTTAAAGAACTCATCAAAGCTAAAGTTGAGCAAGAAGTGATTGGCGTTAAAGCGTTTATCTCCGTTGGTCGATTACGCAGTATTCGCATCCTTGTTTTGGGTGAAGCATATAAACCAGGTAGCTATAGTGTTTCCTCTCTTGCGACAGTTTCGCACGCCCTTTTTGTAAGCGGTGGTGTGTCAGATATAGCGTCTTTACGAAATATTCAAGTAAAGCGTGCCGGCAAAGTTGTTGCTAATTTTGATTTATATGATTTATTGATTAATGGTGATAGCAGTAACGATATTATTTTAAAGCCGGGTGATGTCGTGTTCATCCCATCAGTTGGTTCTCAAGTCGCTGTTGAAGGCTTAGTAAAACGTCCTGCTATTTTTGAGCTAAAAAAAGGTGAAAAAGCAGCACAGTTATTAAAAATGGCGGGTGGTTTAAAACCGCAAGCTTACGCTAAAAAAGCAATTGTTGAACGCTTCAATAACAATAACATGAAAGAAGTATTATCAGTGGACTTTAGCGGAAATCAAATTAATTATATTCCTCGCGATGGCGACCGCATTCGTTTTAACCCTGTCAGTTTACAATACCAAAACAGTATTAGCCTAATTGGTGCAGTTGCTCGACCTGGTCATTATCAATGGTATGAAGGTAAGCACATTTCTGATGTTCTAACTTCCGTACGTGGTGACCTGCTTCCTCAAGCTGATTTAGGCTATGGCTTACTTGTTCGAGAAATTAACATTTCTGGCGATATTGAGGTTTATCAATTCGATATTGCCCAAGCAATAGTTAAAGCAAAACAACATGATTTAGAACTAAAAGCAAATGATAAACTTTTTGTTTTTAGTCGTTTCCAAGAAAAACAAGCTGAAGAAGCCGCGCTTGCCAACATGGCCCTAACTGTTGAACAACAGCAGCAGCAAGTCAAAGTAAAGCAGTGGCACGAATATCAGAGAAAAGAGTTTGAAAGGTATGTAGGTGTTTTAAAAGCTGATGATCCTTTTAAAAAAGAGGAAGAAGAAGAGCTAAGCATTGCGGAAATTTCAAAAAGAAAAGCAAAAGAAGAAGAGGTAGAGCTAAAGCCAGAGGATTATGCTGCTTTTAGTCGATACACTTTATTAAAGCCTATTATTGCAAAGCTAAAGCAGCAGGCTTCAGTGCATAATGCAATGCAGCTAGTTGAAATCAATGGTCATGTAACCTATCCGGGTATTTACCCTTTAACTGTAGGTAGTGAAGTTAATGAACTAATTTCTGCAGCTGGAGGTTTGTTGGAGTCTGCTTACACTGAGCAAGCTGAAATAACTCGTGTTGTTGCGGGGGAAGGCTCTAAAGTTGAACACATCAAATTTAATCTAGCTCAGGCTATGTTGGGTACCAAAGTTGAAAATAAAACTCTTAGAAGTAAAGATAGTATAAATATTTTCTCTATTCCTAACTGGCAAGAAAACGTAAAAGTTGAGCTAAAAGGTGAAGTTAAATTTCCTGGTGTTTATACCATTCGTCGTGGAGAAACATTAACCAACTTACTTGAACGTGCGGGTGGCTTTTCTGAATTTGCTGAGCCCGATGCTGCTATTTTTACTCGTGAATCGATTCGTCAACAAGAGCAAATGCAATTAGCTAAACTAGCTGAAGACTTACGAAGAGATATTGCTACAAAAAGCTTCGAAAAGTCAGTTAGCAGTATCCGCTTATCTTATGATGAAATGAATAAGCTCTTGCTTGATTTAGCTAATGTTGAAGCAGTAGGAAGGCTTGTCATTGACTTACCTCTCATTGCAGAGAATAAACAAAATCTAGTGTTACAAAATGGTGATACGCTTTATGTCCCAAGTCAGCGTGATTCAATCAGTGTAATAGGCGAAGTGAACTATACTACTTCTCATTTATTTAAGCCTGGAGTCAGTGTTGATCAATATATTGATCTTAGTGGTGGTTTAAAGGAGCGCGCTGCTGAGGATCGTATTTATATAATCAAAGCAAATGGTTCTGTGACTATACCAAATACTGGCACTTGGTTCGCTGTGAATGACTCTAAGTTATTAGAGGCTGGCGATACTATTGTTGTCCCTATGAACTCTGACTATATGGATAACCTAACACTGTGGAGCACAGCAACGCAGATTGTTTATCAGTTAGGTGTAGCTTTAGCTGCAATTAGTAGTATATAAGCTATGCATGTTTAGTAGCTTAGTTTAATTCAGCAGCTTCAATTGAGATAAATATGAAAGAAAATTTTGCGTCTGATAATCATAGTCGAATAGATGGTGAGATAGATTTATATGACTTGTTCTTGGTAATAATGAATGGGAAGTGGCTGATTATAACGGTAACATTTGTTTTATCTTTATTATCAGTGGTTTATGCTATTTACCAACCAAATATATATCGCTCTGAGGCATTGCTGGCGCCAGCTGAGCAACAGCAGTCAAACGGCTTAAGTGCTTTAGCAGGTCAGTTTGGTGGTCTAGCTAGTTTGGCTGGCGTTAACTTGGGGGATTCAGGTTCCAATAATACTGATCTTGCTTTAGCTATACTCAAGTCACGAAAGTTCATTTCTGAGTTTATTGAAAAGCACAGTATTATGCCTGATTTAATGGCGATCGAATCATGGAACTCCATCGATAATACAGTTATCTATGATAAAAATATTTATGATGAAGTGGATCAAAAATGGGTCAGAAAAGTAGAGTTCCCATTTAAACCAAAACCATCAACTCAGGAAGCTTATAAAGAATTTATAAAAATAGTCAGTGCTACAAAAGATCCAGACTCAGGCATGATAATTATTGCTGTGGAGCATTTTTCTCCGTTCATTGCTCAACAATGGGTAAATTGGTTAATAGAAGATATTAATCTTACCATGAAAAAGCGTGATGTAATTGAAGCAACGAAGAGCACTGAGTTTTTAATGGCACAAATTGAAAAAACTAATGTAGCTGATATTCGAGTCGTTTTATATAAATTAGTAGAGGAGCAGGCGAAAACGATAATGTTTGCTAACGTCAGAGATGAGTATGTTTTCAAGACTATCGATCCAGCTCTTGTTCCCGAAGAGAAATTAAAACCTAAACGAGCTTTAATAGTTATTGTAAGCACATTTTTTGCCGGCGTAATCGGTGTTTTTATAGTTTTAATACGCTTTTATATATCAAATAATCGCCGTAAATCTTAATGATAAAAGATAAAGTCTTAGCTTAGAGGTTTTTGTGAACATATTAGTAACAGGTGGTGCTGGGTTTATTGGCTCTGCACTAGTCCGTCATATTATAAATAATACAACTGATTCAGTTATCAATGTTGATAAATTAACCTATGCAGGCAACTTGGAATCTTTGAAAGATATCGAAGAAAGTGAGCGCTATTCTTTTGAATGTCATGACATATGTAATCATAAAGAGATGCAGCGTATTTTCAAAGCTTATCAGCCTGATGTTGTAATGCACTTGGCCGCAGAGAGCCATGTTGATAGATCAATTACTGGTCCGTCAGAGTTCATTCAAACCAATATATTAGGCACGTATACATTGCTAGAAGTAGCAAGAGAATACACATCGACCCTTGATAAAGATAAGAGAGATTCTTTTAAATTTCATCACATATCAACAGACGAAGTATATGGAGATTTGCCACACCCAGACGATTTTGAGGAGCCTAATTGTGAAGATGTACTTCCTCTTTTTACTGAAGAGACTTCGTACGCTCCAAGTAGCCCGTATTCTGCATCAAAGGCATCAAGCGATCACCTTGTTAGGGCTTGGTTAAGAACATACGGTTTACCTGTTGTAATAACTAACTGTTCAAATAACTATGGACCATACCATTTTCCTGAAAAATTAATCCCATTAGTTATTTTAAACGCTTTAGAAGGTAAGCCTTTACCTGTATATGGGGAAGGGAACCAAATTCGAGATTGGTTGTATGTTGAAGATCACGCTCGGGCTCTATATGAAGTTGTAACAAAAGGGCAAGTTGGTGAAACATACAATATTGGTGGTCATAATGAAAAGAAAAACTTAGAAGTTGTCCAGAGTATTTGTGGAATACTGGATAACCTTGTTCCAAAAGAAAAGAAATATTCGGAACAGATTGTTTTTGTTGCAGACAGACCGGGGCATGATAAACGCTATGCTATTGATGCCTCAAAAATTCACTCGGATCTGGGATGGAAACCAGAAGAAACATTCGAAACAGGCCTTTTAAAAACGGTTAAGTGGTACCTAAATAATCAGTCTTGGTGTAAGAGTGTTCAAGATGGCTCTTATAAGCGTGAGCGCCTTGGTCAATTAAAAGGGAATAGTTAATAATGAAAGGCATAATCTTAGCGGGTGGCTCAGGTACTCGACTTTACCCTATTACTATGGGGGTATCAAAGCAGTTACTACCAATATACGATAAACCAATGGTCTATTACCCTTTATCAGTTTTAATGTTAGCAGGGATACGTGAAATTCTCTTAATCACTACACCTGAAGATAGAGACTCATTTCATCGTTTACTTGGGACTGGTGAGCAGTTTGGTATCAAACTTAGCTATTCTGTCCAACCCACTCCTGACGGGCTAGCTCAAGCATTTATCTTAGGTGAGCAGTTTATTGGAAATGATGATGTATGCTTGGTATTAGGGGATAATATTTTTTATGGGCAAGGTTTTTCCCCTAAACTTAAGCATGCTGTTGAGAATGCTAAAAATGGTAATGGTGCAACTGTTTTTGGTTATCAAGTTAAAGATCCTGAACGCTTTGGCGTTGTAGAGTTTGATGATGAGCAAAAGGCAATTTCAATTGAAGAAAAACCAGCAAAGCCGAAGTCTCACTATGCGGTAACAGGGTTATATTTTTATGATAACTCAGTGGTTGAAGCAGCAAAAAAAGTTGAGCCTTCTCATCGTGGTGAGCTAGAAATAACAACACTTAATGAAATGTATCTTCAAAAAAATAAACTTAACGTTGAAATCCTTGGGCGTGGTTTTGCTTGGTTAGATACTGGTACTCATGAAAGCCTATTAGAGGCAGCAAGCTTTGTTGAAACAATTGAAAAACGACAAGGTTATAAAATAGCCTGTTTAGAGGAGATAGCTTTTAATAATGGTTGGCTTTCTGCTGATTGTATTAAAGAGCGTGCAAAACTATTTTCTAAGAACGGCTACGGGCAATATCTTTCAGGCTTACTAAAAGATATATGAAAACAGCAGTAAATGGGTTGAAGTGGAGTGCTCTAGAAAGGTTGGGTGTTCAAGCTATTCAACTAATCGTAATGTTGTTACTTGCCCGTCTTTTAGGGCCCGATGCTTTTGGTTTAATTGGTATTCTCACCGTTTTTATTGCCATAAGCCAGGTGATATCTGATAGTGGCTTCAGTTCGGCTTTAATTAGGCTAAAAGAACGCACAGAAATTGATTTTTCAACTGCTTTCCAATTTAACATTTTAGTTGCTTTACTTTGTTATTTAGCTTTATTTATAGGCGCAAATCAGATAGCTGTTTTCTTTGAGCAGCCAGAGCTTGAAGCTCTAATTAAAGTTTTAGGTTTATCTATAATTATCAATAGTTTTACGCTGGTTCAAAAAGCTAAATTGACGATTAAAATGGACTTTAAAACTCAAGCAAAAGCTTCTTTGTCAGCTGTATTTATTAGTAGTGTAGTATCTATTACTTTAGCTTACTTTGACTATGGAGTTTGGGCTTTAGTTTATCAAATACTAATAAACTCATTCTTAACAATGGTGTTATTAAATATATTTCATCCCTGGTTACCTAAAAGTTCATTTAATATACAGTCATTCAGTTATTTATTTGGTTTCGGTTACAAATTATTGCTTGCGGCAATGCTCGATACTTTGTTTAAAAATATATATCAGTTAATCATAGGTAAACAATTTAACCCAACTCAAGTGGGTATTTTTACTCAAGCGAATCAACTTGCTAGTGTTCCTGCAATGACTTTCACCACGATAGTCCAAAGAGTTACTTATCCTATGTTAAGTAATATACAAAGTGAAACTGACAAGTTTGAATACAGCTACAAGTTAACGCTACGAATGGCTGCTTTTGTTATTTTTCCGCTTATGGCTGGGTTAGGTATCATTGCAAAGCCGTTTATTAAAGTTGTACTAGGAGATGACTGGTTACAAGCCGCAGATTTACTTACGATCTTGAGTTTCACTTTTATGTTGTATCCTATCCATGCTATTAATTTAAACTTATTACAGGTCAAAGGTCGTTCAGATATTTTTTTAAAGCTTGAAGTTATAAAAAAAGCATTCATTGTTTTAATATTATTTATAACAATACCTTTTGGTATTAAGGCTATTTGTATAGGGATGCTTATCCATACATATTTAGCTTTTTTTATTAATTCATATTATACAGGTCAATTTAGTAAGCTTAAAATACGTGATCAACTAAATGCACTGGCGCCTATTTGGTTGATGGTTGCGTTGAGTGCTTTATGCTCATATTTTATTGTCACAAGTATCGTTTCTGTACTCCTCTTAAATAGCTACATGCAGTTGTTTCTTTTATTAATAACTATGCCGCTAATATATATTGCCTCAGCAAGGGTCTTTCAACGAGATTTGTACACGCAAATTCTAAATATTATCTTACGAAGAAAGGTTTAACTTAAATGGATAAAATTACGGTAACTTCACCATTGCTTCCACCATTGAAAGAAGTGATTCCTTACTTAGAAGATATCTGGGATCGTAAATGGTTGACTAATAACGGCATATATCATCAACAGTTAGAGAAAAAGCTTTGTGAGTATTTAGGTGTGCCTTATATCAGTTTATTTTCAAATGGGACACTTGCACTAATAACAGCTCTTCAATCGTTAGAATTAAAAGGTGAGGTAATAACAACACCATACACTTTTGCAGCCACCGCACATGCAATTATGTGGAATGACTTAAAACCAGTATTTGTGGATATTGATCCAGTAACCATGAACTTGGATCCTAGTTGTATTGAAGCAGCAATAACAGATAATACATGTGCAATTTTACCGGTGCATGTTTATGGTACCCCCTGTGATAATCAGACGATTGCTGCTATCGCGAAAAAATATGATCTTAAAGTTATTTATGATGCAGCACATGCGTTTGGTGTAAAAGAAAGAGAGCAATCAATTTTAAATTATGGAGATCTGTCTATTTTGAGTTTTCACGCTACGAAAACATATTCAACAATAGAAGGTGGTGCTGTGATTTGTAAAAGCCAAGAAGAAAAAGATAAATTAGACCAATTGAAAAACTTTGGCTTTGAATCGGAGACTGTAATTAAAGCATGTGGTATGAATGCAAAATTAAATGAGATTCAAGCAGCATTTGGGTTGGCATCATTGAAAAAAGTTGATGCTGCAATTGAAAGACGCTCTGAAATTGCAGCTCTATATCAACAAAGTCTCGTAAATGTTTCTGGCCTATCGACATTGCGAATCAATCATGAGGTCAGCCTTAATCATTCATATTTCCCAATAATTATTGATGTGGATAAATTTGGAATTGACCGAGATACACTAGCCCTAAAGTTAGAAGAAAATAATATCTTTGCTAGACGCTATTTTTATCCGATTGTAAGTGAATTTGAAGTGTTCAAAAGTGAATATTCAGATACGCCAATAGCTAAAGATATTTCTAATAGAGTTTTATGTTTACCAATTCATGCTGATCTTACTTTGGAACAACAGCAAAGAGTTATTGATACGATTTTGAATAGTCGTGGGGGGAAAAAGTGAAAGTCATATTAACTTACGGAACATTCGATCTGTTCCATGTTGGACATGTAAGACTTCTTGAGAGGCTTTCAAAGTTGGGAGATAAGCTTATTGTTGGTCTTTCATCTGATGAATTTAACAAAGGTAAAGGCAAAAGTTCGTTTTTCTCATATCAAGAAAGAGCTGAAATACTTTCGTCATGTAAATTTGTAGATTTAGTAATTCCAGAGCATTCGTGGGAACAAAAAGAGACTGATATTAAAAAGTATAATGTAGATGTTTTTGCAATGGGAGACGATTGGGAGGGACGTTTTGATTCTCTTAAATCATTATGCGAAGTTGTATATTTACCAAGAACTAAAAGTATCTCAACCTCTGAAATCAAAACTTTAATAGCTGAATTAAAGAAAAATGACTTGGATAAAGTTCAAAAAAGTCTAAATGATGCAATTGAAATTATTAAACAACTGAACTATAGCGAGTAACATATGGACTCTAAATTAAGCAGTGAAGATATCCGTAAGCAGTTACTTACTATGGCTGTTGATATTACAAAAACTCTAGATGAGCACAAGATACCTTACATCCTTACATATGGAACATTGCTTGGTGCTGTTCGTCATTCAGGTTTTATCCCTTGGGATGATGATTTCGATATAGCTATTCCCGCAACTTACCAGAAAAAGGCAATTCAGGTTTTAAGCAAAATATCTAAATACCATTTTCTTTCACTTGCATCAGATGATTACTTTGACTGGGTTTTAAGGGTAACTGACAAATCAACAAAAACGACTTCAAAAGAGACTGAATGGGATGTTTATAACCACACCATGAGTAGAGAAGATATTGGCCTATGTGTGGATATTTATCCATTTTACTGTTTGCCTGATAATGCTTTTAAGTTTAAAACCCATAAGCTTTTCACTAAAGTATCAAGCTGGCTAATTCGTAAATCTTTTGCAAAAAAATCTAATTTTATCAAGAAGCTTGGCTTCGCAATACTAAGTTTACGTGCGAACTCTAGTGAAGGTAAGTATTACACCGATGCTGGTCGAATTTATTATCAACCAACTTTGTTCACACAAACAGAATATATCGATTTTGAAGAATTTAAATTTCGCGCCCCTACAGAGCCTGAAAAGTTTTTAGAAAGCCGCTACGGTGACTGGCAGAAATTACCTACTCAAGAAGAAATAGATAAAGCAATACATTATGAGGAAACTTTTTGGCGATGAATAGGGTGTTAGTTGTACCTAGTGGTACTGAAGTTGCGCAAGAAATTGTCAGATCATTATCTGTTGTAAAAGGTGTAGAGCTTTATGGTGCTAATGGTATTGATTGCTTTACTGAGATCCCTCGTGCTCGTCACATTGTAGGTATTCCATTTATTGATGAGCCTGATTTTATAGATGTAATTACTAGCTTAATTAAAGAAAATGGGATTACTCATATTTTTCCAGCGCATGATTCAGCATCTTTAAAATTAAGTGAGTTTGCTGACTCATTAGGTGCACAAGTGATCAGTTCAAGCTACGAAACAAATAAAGTATGCAGATCAAAGTCTCTAACTTACAAAGCGCTAGAAAAGGTCGTCAAAGTCCCAAAAACATATCTTTCAAAGAATGAAGTAGAGTCATTTCCTGTTTTCGTAAAACCTAATATTGGGCAAGGAAGTGTTGGAACAAAACTTATAACGAAAGCGAGTGAACTTCTAGATGTTACCGAGGATGATATTCTTTGTGAATATTTACCAGGAGAAGAGTTCACTGTTGACTGTATCAGTGATGCAGATAACCAGCTTCAATATGCTCAAGCCAGAAAGCGCAATGCTATGAGAAACGGTATTGCAACGGAGACAGAATTAGTAAATGACAATAGTTTATTTTATTCATTCGCTGAGAAAATAAACAAATCTTTAAAACTCCAAGGAGCTTGGTTTTTTCAAGTGAAAAAAGATTCGCTCGGTGAACTTTGTTTACTAGAAGTTGCAACTCGAATCGCTGGATCAATGATCACGAGCAGAATGAACGGTATTAATTTTGCCGAAATGTCGCTTTTTATCTCAAATGGTATTCCAGTAAAAGCTTTAAAAAATAATTTGGAAATTAAGCTTTTTAGAAATTTAGCATATCAGTTTGATATAAACTTAAATTTTAATGTCCTTTATACTGACTTTGATGATTGTTTAATTTTCGGTGATAAAGTCAACGACAAATTAGTGCAATTCATTTATCAGTGTATAAATAAAAATATTAAAGTGGTTTTAATCACACGTCATGCGGACGATATCCATCAAACCTTAAAAAATATGAGGCTTTCCCAGCTTTTTGATCAAGTTATTCATATAACAGATGGTGCACCTAAGTCTCAATTTATAACAGAAAAAAACGCAATCTTTATTGATGATTCATTTGCAGAAAGGTTAGATGTAATGGGTGTATGTAACATTCCTTGCTTTTCAGTGGATATGGTTCAAGGTCTGACATGTTTAAAGAACTAACCCCCCTGCCAACAGAGCAAGAGATAAAATCATTTTGGAAGCATGTTGATAAAACATATATCAGTATAATTTGTACTTGTTTTAATCAACAAGATTACATCGCCGACGCTATAAACTCATTTCTTGCTCAAAAGACAGAATACGCTTTTGAAATAATAATTCATGATGATGCATCTACTGATAAAACAAGCGATATATTAAAAGCGTATGAGCAGAGCTATCCAAGTATCGTCAAAGTTATCTACCAAACAGAAAACCAATACTCTAAGGGTAATGTTAAAGTAGAAAATATTGCATTCAGAAAAAGTAGTGGTGAATACATTGCTTTATGTGAAGGAGATGATTTTTGGGTTGATGAACTAAAGTTACAAAAGCAATTAGAGGGTTTACTTGCATGCCCTGACTTAAAACTGTGTTTTACATCAGCTTATACATTAGCTCCTAATGGACAAGTAAATAAAACCGCTAATTATAACGAAAAAGTAAAAGTTTTTTCGTTTAGTGACATTATTATAGGTGGTGGAGCTTTGATTCCTACTGCCAGTATTTTCATGCGAAGAAGCGTGATGGAGAGCTTACCAAGTTGGTTTGAAAGCGCTCCTGTTGGTGATATTTTTATCCAAATAAATGGTTCTAAGCCCCAAGGAGCTTTATATCTTCCTGATGTAACAGTTGTTTATCGAGTAGATGCTGTTGGTTCATGGAGTGTATCGCAAAAGCATGTACCTGAGGAAAAAGTTAAGTCGCAGGTTGCAAAGTTAGCTTCTTGCTATAATTTGCTAGCTGAAGATAACGATAATTATGATGATTATCAAATTGCTAAATTAAATCTATATATTGCGAACGCATTAAAAGCTATTTCACAACAAAGATATGGGCTTGCTAAGTACTTTATTAATAAATCAAAAGAGCTCCCTCATAGCTCTAAAAGAAAACAGGTATTAATTGCTTTTCAACATTGTTTGCCATTTTTTAGATTATTACATAATACAGTTAAAAGTTTTAGATGAAGCTCTGTGAAGGCTAGATATGCCCATTAATACTAAACCAATATTTTTCATCCTAACGCTACTTTTGTCACTGTATACACTAAGACTTGTAGGGCCTTTATCAGTTGCTGACTTTGGGGCTATGCTATTTATATTTATATCGCTATTAAAGTTCAGAAGTGTGGTCATTAATGACTTTAATGTAGTTTTTTTAGTTTGGGTACTGGTATCGCTAATTTCTTCTTTAGGTCTAATTTATGAAGACTACTTTACAGTAACAGGTTTTCTAGGGACTGGTTTGCGGATATTGGTGTCAATGGCTTTACTATTATGCCTGCCACTATGGCTGAAAAGTAAGGAGGAGCAGTTCCAAGCTATTGGCGCTTTGCTATCTATCGTTATTTTTCACAGCATTGTCCAGCTTGTATTTGTTGCTCTATTTTATCTCAATAAAGCTCCATTTTTGAATTTGGTACCACATGGCGATCAATCATCTAGACAAGAATGGCTCAATGTTTATGACTATACGTTTTACACTAGGTTTGGTGGAGTGTTTGAAGAGCCTTCATGGTACTCCTGGTTTATGGTGGCATGTATAGGTTTGATTATTTCTTTTGAAATAGTGAATAGAGTTTCGATAATTACTAAGAGGAAGTGGTTATTAATATTATCCGCTTTGTTTTTTACGTATTCTATTGCAGGAATAGCTTCAATCGTTATTCTAATAGCTTATAAGATATTGAGTGGGAGTATTCGGGCTAAAATTAGAAGTGTAGTATTTATTTCTATTGCTCTTCCTGCTCTTATACTGCTGAATCCGGATTCTGCTTTATTGAAGCGATTAATGGGGGTGTTTAGTGGCACAGATGGCTCATCAAATACGCGGATTTTTGATTCCTTCACAAAGCTAAAATTAGTACTCGAAAACAATATGACTGGCACGGGAATAGGTAACAGCATAGAGGGTATTTACCATTATGATGTCACAAACAGCTTTACAGTTATCTCTACTCAAAACGGCTTTATTGAAGCATTTGTATCAACAGGGTTGATAGGTGGGGCAATCTTTATGGTCCCTTTTGTCTATTTTTTATGTGTGAAGAAATATTGGCTATCACTTATAACTATGACCTTGGTCTTTTTCACTACCAGTGCATTGTTTATCGTTGTAATGTGGTTCTTTATGGCTCTTGCGTATTTACTTTTTAAAGACTTGAAAATTAACCCACAACCCTCAACCTAATTAACTCCTAAATCGCTTAATATAGAACAATTAGTCATGAAGAGTATTATGAAAAGAGAATTAGTTATTTCTACTGTTTTTAGTAATTTAGAAAAAACAAAAATGCTTGCCGAGCAATGTTTTGAGTCTACAAGTATCAGGTCAACTATAGTTTGCCAGTTATTTGAAATAGCTGAATGCTCAAAACAGAATGAGTACACAGAGGCGTACGATATTGTTTATTCAAATGACAGGGGGTTGGCTAAAAGTAGGATGCTAGGAATTTTATCTTCAAATGCTGACCTAATTTGGATTGCTGATGACGATATTGAAGTCGTGCCTGAAGGCGCAATTGAAGCTTTCTCTGCACTAGAAAGTGCAGGTAATGACTTTATAACTACGAAGTATGCAATAAATGAAACTCAGGAGCGAAAGAGCTATTCGGGTCAAGTTTTTAATCACTCTAATCTGAGCATTATGAAAGTAAGCTCGATAGAAATAATCATCAATAAGCAAAATGTTTTAAACTTAGGAGTCGGTTTTGATTCTCGATTTGGGCTTGGGGCAAAATACAAGTCTGGAGAGGAGAACGTTTTTTTAGCTGATATTTTATCAAGAGGGGGAAAAGGGCAGTATCTACCTATTGTAACTTCTATTCATAGAGAAGTGACATCTGGAGGTGACTTTAGTAACCCACTAACAAATATCTCAAAAGGAGCAATTTTCAAAAGAGTCTTTGGCTGGTGGGGCCTACCTATTTTATTTGCTTTTTATGGCCGAAAACTTATTAATAAAGAAATCAAAGCTTATCAGTCATTTACCTGTGTTTTTACATCTCTCAAAGGCTTTTTTCGGTTATAGAAATAGGCCTAATCCATTCATTTCATGTTTGGGTTGTTGATTAATCAATTCACCTGAATTTACATCAGAAAATAAAAAATGTAGAGCTTTCCCTTTCTTTAAAACATATTAATTTAGTGTATAATACCGCTCTTTAAATTTTTGCTGAATGCAGTCGCACTTTTTAAAAAGTTTTTACATTAGGTAACAGTTTTTTTTACAAGGATATGTTTTTATGCTTTGGGGTGGTTTTCTTTTATGCGTAATAAATAGTTAAACTGAATACTAAATGTATTTTGTTTCAATTTTATTAAATAGGTAATCTCGTGTCACAACTGCTGTGGCAACGCTGATGTAGTCATCTAGTGTTGAATAAACCATAACTGCCAATGAGGCTACTAAGCATAGATATAGCACATGGAGTTACTTACTTAATGACTTTGACACTTTTCTCTTCTAGCTTGTTCTATAGAATATTATTAATGATTAAAAATTTAAAAAATGGAAAGCCCTTTAAGGCGCCTAAGTATGCTTATAATACAAGTGAAATATACGTTTATTGCCCAGAAGCGCAAGTCGAAGCGATTAGAAGTGTTTTATCAAATTATGAAATTAAAGTGCACTTCAATGATTACTCTTTAGTTAATCTTGATGAAAAAATCATAACTCATTATGAAAATATTCACCTTTCTGACCATCAAAGAGAGTTTTTGGTAACAGCAACTGAGCTAGGTGCGTGGGTTGAGCCATTGGTAAGTTATCTTGATGAAAGGTTTGGCTATACAGAGGTTTCATTATTAAAAAGTAGTTACTTTTTACACCAAAAAGCTTTTTCAATTTTATCAACAAAACGCACTCAAAGAGCAAAAAGGTTTATTGATTTATCGTCGGCTTTACTGCTGCTTTTTTTGACGTCCCCAATAATTTTGATTACAGCTATTTTAATAAAGCTCGAGTCCAAAGGACCTGTTTTATATAGACAGTCTCGTACTGGGCAATACAATATTGAGTTTAATGTAGTCAAATTTCGCTCTATGCGAGTTGATGCTGAAGCAAACGGAGCACAATGGGCAAGCGAAAATGACTCTCGAGTAACAAAGGTTGGGGCTTTTATACGAAAAACCAGAATCGATGAATTGCCACAGCTATTTAATGTTATAAGAGGGGATATGTCGATGGTAGGACCTAGGCCTGAGCGGGAAGTTTTTATCAAAGAGCTTGAACAAGAGATTCAATATTACCGTTTTCGTCATGCCGTAAAGCCAGGTTTAACAGGTCTTGCACAAGTTAGCTACCCTTATGGCGCTTCGCTAAATGATGCTATCTGGAAGCATAAATACGATATTCACTACATAAAACATCATAGCACTTTTTTAGATATGAAGATCTTTTTGAAAACTATCAAAGTGGTCTTGTTTGGTTTAGGTAGATAATAAATGAAGCCTTTAGTTTCGGTTGTTATGCCGACCTTCAATGCAGAGAAGTATTTAGCTGAAAGCATAAACTCGGTTCTAGCCCAGACTTATACTAACTGGGAGCTATTAATAACAGATGATTGCTCAACAGATAATACAGTTGCTCTTGCTAAAAAATATGCTGATTCTGACTCTAGGGTTAAATTATTTATTCAACCACAGAACCAAGGAGCTGGAGCTGCTAGAAACAACTCTATAAAGAATGCAAAGGGTAAGTATATTGCTTTTCTGGATGCTGATGATCTTTGGCTACCTAAAAAGTTAGAAAAGCAGGTTTTGTTTGCTCAAAAAAATAATCATGCTTTGACTTATACAAGTTACCAAAAATTTTCAGGTAATAAACTAGCTGGGATCGTAACTCCTCCAAAGAGTACAACTTATAGCAAATTAATGTATAGCAATGTTATAGGTTGTTTAACCGCGATGTACGATGCTGAGCAACTTGGAAAAAAATATATGCCATTAATTCGTAAGCGACAAGATATGGGGCTATGGTTAGATATTTTAAAAGAAGTTCCCGCAGCATATTGTTTGAGAGAGCCTCTTGCTCGCTACCGTGTTGGAGTTGGTATGAGTGCTAATAAACTTAAAATTTTATCATATCAATGGCGATTTTATAGAGATGTAGAAAAGCTTGGCTTATTAAGAGCCACCTACACTTTTGGCGTATATGCGATGAAAGGCTTTAAAAAACACGCTAAGTGAGTCTATGGTTCGAGGTTTACAATTGTAAAGCTATTTCCTTTCTAGGCATCAAGGGTTTTCTTCCAAAAAGAAAGTTTATCTTCAGCTGTGATGAGAATACCAGAATTGCACAGCAAATTAATAAATCATACATTTAATCCGTTTCTAATAGACACACCTAACTTCTCTGCGTATAATCGCTGGCTCATAAAAACCAGTCCTTTTGGATTGGTTTTAAGGAACATGAGTATTTTAGGTGTGGCTATGGAAAGTTGGTACTTACTTTTTTGTAAATCAAAACAAGAACAAAGAGCTAAAATTAACCTTCAAAACCAAGGTTTTGAAGTCTTCATTCCTGAACACCAAATAGAGCGCATTGCTAAAGGGCGCCGTACTATTCGAGTATCACCTCTCTTCCCTAATTATATATTCATAAAATTATGTACGAAAAACTGTAACTTTTCTGCGGTAAAAAATACTCGAGGCATAAGTGGCTTTGTTACATACGGCCAGCAATTTCAGCTTGTCTCAGAACAGTTGATTGTGCAACTCAAATCTATGAATGATATGTGTGAGATAACTTCTGCGTTACCAAAAACGGGGGATGTTGTTTATTTGAATACAGAGTCATTTAAAAACGTACAGGCTATTTACCAAGAGCCAGATGGCGATATGCGCAGCATACTTCTCATTAATTTGCTGAATAAACAAATAAGCGTAAGTGTAGAAAATAAAGAAATCAGTTTATAAATCGTGCTCCAGCGCGACGCTTATGTAGGAACGGCTTTAGCCGTGAGCATGCTTTAAATGTTCGATGTTAAACCACCTCTTACAGAACGGGTAATACGTAGGAACGGCTTTAGCCGTGAACATGCTTTAAATGTTCGGCGTTAAAACACTCCTACAGAACGGGTAATACGTAGGAGCGGCTTTAGCCGTGAACATATTCAAGATGTTCGGCGTTAAAACACCTCCTACAGAACGGGTAATACGTAGGAGCGGCTTTAGCCGTGAACATACTCAAAATGTTCGGCGTTAAAACACCTCCTACAGTGTAGACTTTGTGCTTCAACATGAAAAAATAACAATAAAATCAGTACGTAGGAACTGCAACCTAGGGGCGGAAGCGTGCCCGAAGGGCTAGACAAGCAAATAGTTTTGCTTTCAAGTTGGAGCGAGAGGAGCTCTGCGACGAACTGGAACGGAAGCGTGCCCGAAGGGCTAGACAAGGTATAGGCGACACGCTTGCTTGGCGCGTCTTAAGCATAGCGTTACTGTTAACATGTCGCGATGTCACGCGAAATAAATTTCACGCCTTCATCAAAGACATTTAATCGCACAAAGAGACTATGAGACGCTGCGATGAAGAGTAAAGAAAGAAGTTTTGTCTTACTCATTTAATCTCGTTTACTTCTCTTTGTGCTAATGAAAACTAGTGATAAAGCCTTAATTGGTAGGCAGCTTAGAAGTCAACATACAAATTGTTAGGTTAAAGCTTCTTAGTTTCTCGTTTATCCAAATAGGACTTCTAGACTAGTACTAAGTGAATGAGCCAAGAAGTACTTATTAACTATTTTGCAAAAAACTGTCACAAGTGAGCGTTTACTAAACACTCAGTCTTGCGAACATCTAGTTGCCATGCTTTAATTAGGCAGCAAAAAAATAAACAGATATGGTTTTATTTAAACTGGACGTTTTAAGAAAAATTATTTGGGAAATAACAATGGCGCTTAGCTGTAAAACAATTGTGACGTCATTTGCGTTACTAGCAATGACAGGCTGTACAATCATCCCCGGCAGCCATTTCGAAGGAATCGAGTCGGGCGAACAAGTAGATAATGTAGAGAAGGAACTCGAAAAGGTTAATATTCAAATCATTGACTCTTCTTTAATAAATCAACAAAAGCAATCTCAAGTTAAAAACTTCACGCCTTCCAGTTTAGATGGCATAGATACATCTAATTATCAGTACAAATTAGGTGTAGGTGATGTACTTACAATTGGTGTTTGGGATCACCCAGAGTTAACCATTCCCGCGGCAGTGCAACGTACAGCTGAGTTTGATGGCTTTCGTGTTCAAGCAGATGGCACAATTACCTATGCATATGCACCTAATATTCAAGCCGCTGGTAAAACAGTACAACAAGTTCATAAAGAGCTTGTAAAGCGCCTAAGCCGAGTAATTGAAGAGCCACAGGTTGATGTAAAAGTTGTTGGGTTTAGAAGTCAAAAAGCTTATGTAACAGGCGAAGTAAACAAACCAGGTGTATTACCAGTTACAGAGATCCCATTAACTTTAATTGATGCTCTAAACCAAGCCGGCGGCCTAACAGAAAGTGCTGACTGGCGTACTGTAACATTTACTCGCGGTGATAAAACAGAAATTATTAAGTTAGATGATTTTTATGCCTATGGCGATATTTCGCAAAACCGCTTATTGCAGCATGGCGATATTGTGCACGTAAGTCGTAATGATATGCAAAAAGTGTTTGTACTTGGCGATGTAAAGCGCGCTGGTACAGTGGGTGTTAATCGCTATGGTTTAAATTTAGCAGAAGCATTAAGCGATGCTGGTGGCCTAAACGAAAATACAGCCGACGCTAATGGTGTATTTGTTCTTCGCAAACGCAACTTAAACACTGATGGTGTAATTGCTGATGTATACCAACTTCATGCTAAGAATATTGCTGCATTAGTGCTTGCCGAACAATTTGAACTTGAACCGCACGACATTGTATATGTAACGTCAGCACCACTAGCGCGTTGGAATCGCGTAATTAGCTTAATATTACCGTCGTTAAGTACTTTTGAAACGGTTGATGATATTTCGCCTATTGTAAACTAGGAAAAGGTATGTTTGATTCTGTATTAGTAGTTTGTGCAGGTAATATATGCCGAAGCCCTACTGCCGAATATGTATTAAAAAGTAAGCTAGAAGGTAAAAATGTAGCTGTTTCATCAGCAGGGTTGACTGCCCTTGAGGGTAAACCTGCCGATGCACAAGCAAAGCAAATTGCCAACGCGCATAATATTGATATGAGCGAGCACCAAGGCAGACAAATAAACTCAAATTTGGTGGCAAATAATAGCGTTATTTTAGTGATGGAGCAGCGCCATGTTAACGATTTGTGCGCACGTTACCCTCAAGCTCGCGGCAAAACATTTTTACTTGGTAAATGGATTGGCGATAAAGAAATCCCTGATCCTTACCGCCAAAGTCAAGAAGCCTTTGAGCATGTTTACGCATTAATCGATAGCGCATGTAGCGCTTGGCAAAAGTATTTATAAGGAAAGGCTAGTACATGAATGCTCAGCCCACTGCATTAGCAGCAAACAATAAACAAAATAGAACAACGCAAGACCAAACCAGTCAAGAAATCGATTTAATGGCGTTATTAGGCGCATTAATCGACCGTAAGTATTTTATCGCAGCCGTCACCGCAGTATTTATGGCTGTGGGTGTGTTTTATGCGGTGTTTGCAACACCTGTTTACCAAGCGACCGCTATGATCCAAGTTGAAGACGGCGGTGCATCAGTACCAGGCTTTGATGATATGGCCGGTATGTTCGAAAGTACCTCAGCTGCTGTAACCGAAATAGAGCTGCTTAAGTCACGCTCTGTGATAGGCGAGGCCGTCGATACTTTAAAACTTGATATAGTAGCTGAACCTAAACTATTCCCGGTGATTGGTAATAGAGCGTTTCGTAAATTTACCCCAATGGAAGCAGGCGATTTAGCCGACCCAAGTCTTGGCGCATCGAGTTACGCTTGGGGTGGCGAGAGCATTGACGTATTTAGGTTTGATGTGCCCCGCTCAGCGATTGGTGCTGGTTTTACACTCGTTGCAGGTGAGGGCACTGATAAAAATAAAACCTTTACCCTTTTAAATGATGAAGACGAAGTAATCTTGCAAGGTAAAGTGGGTGAAGAGCTCACTAATGGCAAGTTTAACTTAACTATACGTAGTTTAATTGCTCGAGCAGGTACAGAATTTACATTAGTGCGTAAAGATCGCTTAAATACGATTTTAGACTTACAAGCTGCTATAGGTGCAAGCGAAAAAGGTAAAGACTCAGGTATAATAAACTTGAGTTTACAAAGCGAAAGTACACAATTTGCCGAAAAAGTGCTTGATAAAGTAGCGGCAATTTATGTGCGCCGAAATGTAGAGCGTAATAGCGCAGAGGCGCAAAAATCACTCGAATTTTTAGAAGTACAACTACCCGAAGTTAAAAAGCAGCTAGAGTATGCTGAACAGCGTTTTAATGACTACCAAATTAAACGCCAATCAATCAACATTACTTTAGAGACTCAAGGTGTGCTTGAGCAAGTAGTAGAGCTTGAAACTAAACTACAAGAGCTTGAATTAAAACGCCTTGAGCTAAGCCGCAAATTTAAAGAGAGCCACCCAACCTACCAAGGTGTACTTGAGCAAATCGAAGCAGTCCAAAAACAAAAGCAAAACTTAGTGGGTGAAGTAGGTAACCTGCCAGAAACACAACAAGAGCTACTTCGTTTAAAACGTGATGTAGAAGTAAGCAACCAAATTTACACACTTCTTTTAAGTAAAACACAAGAGCTAGATATTGTACGTGCAGGCACAGTTGGTAATGTACGCATAATTGACCACGCTGAGGTAAATACCTCTAAGCCAGTTAAGCCTAAAAAAGCATTAATAGTAGTAATGGCAACCATGCTGGGCGGCATGTTAGCGGTAGCTATAGTGCTTATTCAAAAAGCAATCCATAAGGGCGTAGAAGACCCTAACGAAATTGAAGCTTTAGGCTTGCCAGTTTACGCTAGCGTACCTTACTCAGATTACCAAGATAAGCTTACCGGTTTTAGCCGTGCCCGTAAGAGTAAAGATAAACCAAAATCAATACTCGCGGTTGATAACCCAGCTGATTTATCGATAGAAGCGCTACGTAGCCTTCGTACAAGCTTGCACTTTGCGATGATGGAAGCAAAAAATAATATTATTGCAATATCTGGCCCAAGCCCTGGTGTGGGTAAGTCGTTTATATCAGTTAACTTGGCAACAGTGCTGGCGCAAAGTGGTAAAAAAGTACTGATCATCGATGCTGATATGCGCAAAGGCTACTTACAAACCCAGTTTGGTATGAAATGGGACGATGGTTTAAGTGATTTATTATCGGGCCGACTTACGCTTGAGCAAGTAACTAAAACATCTCAAGTACAAGACTTAGATGTAATTACCCGTGGCCAAATACCGCCAAATCCGTCTGAGTTATTAATGCATAGCAACTTTACTAAATTGGTAGAACAGGTAAAAGACAAATACGACATTGTAATAATAGATACACCACCAATTTTAGCAGTAACAGACCCTGCAATTGTCAGTGCCCACACAGGTACAACGTTACTTGTAACCCGTTTTGGGCAAAACCATGCCCGCGAAATTGAGCTAACGCGTAACCGCTTTGAACAAAATGGGATTGATGTTAAGGGCGTTGTATTTAATGGTGTTATAAAAAAAGCAAGTAACGCTTACGGTTATTATGGTTACTATAATTATGAGTATAAACCGGGTAATTAGAATTAGCATCACTTATGAAAATATCTTTTCTTTTAATGCTTGAGCGTTATGTCAAAGTAGCTTCAGGGGCTGTATATGTTTTATTTTTAGCTCGATACTTAGGACCTGAAGATTATGGAGCATATAGTGCTGGATTAGCTGTTGCAGGTTTACTGGGAGTTTTTGCTTTAGCTGGGGTCGATGGCCTTTTTCAAAAAAAAATATCTATATCTAAAGAAAAATCAGACATATTTTTTAGCTTTTTTTTAATTAAACTAGTGCCTGTGCTAGTTACGACTTCTTTCTATTTCCTTTATGTTTTATATTCAGGGGAGGGAGTTGATTTATTAATTGTTTGTTTTTTGCCGTTTACAATCTCTTTAGTATTATCATTTTCTTATCAAGGGTTATTATATGAGGAGAAGTATAAGGAAATAATAAAAATCAGCTTTAGCATTATTGCTATCTCTAACATTTTCCGTGTTTTTTTGTTTTTTTTCTCAGAAAAAATAGAGTTGTATGCGTTAGCCTACTCAATGGAGGCACTCCTGTTAACAGTTGTATATTCAGTTGTTTTTATTAGGCAGGTAGGTATTGTATGTACTCCAAATTACACGGTGTTAAAAAGTATTTTTAAAGATGGTTTTCCATTAATTATCTCTACTCTTATCATAGGTTCAGTTTCAAAGGTTACGTTATTAAAAGTTGAACAATCCTCTTCGTTAGAAGTGGTAGGGCAGTTTGCTTTATCTATGAGGGTAGTTGAAGCAGCTCTTTTGCTTGCTGTAGCTTCATCCATGATAGGTTTGAAAGCATTACTATCAAATTATGGCACTGATAAATACTTTAGCCAAAAACGTTTGTATATCAGAAATATGTATGCTTTATCCTTTTTCAGTATGCTTTTAACATTTATATTTTTCTTTTTTATATCAAGTTTCATATTTGGAACTGGATATGTTTATAGCTATAAAAACTGCCTTTTAATTAGTTTCTTGGTATTTTTTAATTTTATTGCAATTTACAATGGTCGATTGCTGGTTGTTGAAGAGCTGTATAAGTTTGCATTTTTTAGAAGTTTATTTAGCTTGGTTTTCTTCTTTATTTTTGTAGTTTACTTTAATGAATCATTTAACCTAGAAGAAGCTTTGCTTGCTTTGCTAGCTTTTTGGTTTAGTTCTTCATTTATTTTTATGAGCATATTTAAAAAAACTAGAAGGATGTTTTTTTGAAAATTAGAAACAAAATATTAAATAGATTAGGTTTATCAAAATTACACGTTAAAAAATCAGAGTTTAATGATGCTATAACTGTTTTTGATACTAGTATTGGAACAATGAATGTAGGGGATGAAATTATTAATGACTCTGCAAAAAAGTGGCTCAAAGAAATTTTTCCAGAAAAGCAATTCATAAACCTTAGTACGCATGACGGAATTAGTAATGTAGGTTTAAATCGTTCTAGTGTTGCTTCGCATCGTTTTATATGTGGCTCTAATATATTGAATTCAAACTTACTTACAGCGCAGCAGTGGAATTTTTCTCCATTAGATTTTTTACGGATCGAACCTTTAACATTGATGGGTGTAGGTTGGTCTAATTATCAAAGTAAGCCAACTGCTTATACAAAGTGGGTCTATAGAAATAAATTAGATAAGAGAATTTTACACTCTGTAAGAGATAGTTATTCAATGAACATGCTCAAGTCAGCAGGTGTTGAAAATGTAATTAACACATCATGTCCAACTATGTGGGGGCTAAATGAAGAGCATTGCAAAGAAATCCCTTCAGATAAAGCTGATAATGTGATTTTTACTTTAACTGATTATAGGCAAGATTTAGTTAAAGACACACAGTTGATAAAGTTACTTCTTTTAAATTACAAGAAGGTCTATTTTTGGGTGCAAGGAAGCAAAGATCTAGCTTACTTGAAAAAATTAGACCCAGTATTAACTTCTAAGGTGATTCTAGTTAGCCCAAGATTAGATGCATATGATGCTGTTTTAGATAGTGATGAATCTCTCGAGTTTATTGGTACTAGACTTCATGCAGGTATTAGAGCCCTTCAAAAAGGTCGACGGGCTATTATTTTAGGTGTAGATAACAGGGCTATCGAGAAACAAAAAGATTTTAATATTCACGTTGTTTTGCGTGAGAACCTAGAAAGCGATTTACTAAAATCAGTAAATAGCAGTTTTACTACTTCAATTAATATTCCAGAAGAAAATATTAATCGTTGGAAGGAGCAATTTAAATGATGAAAGTGGCGCATGTTTTCAAGTCATTAGCCGCAGGTGGTATTGAAAAGTGGCTTACTGATGTTGCAATTGAAAATAGTGAGGACAAGCGTTTTGATTTAACTTTCTTGCTGCAAAGTAAAGATTTAGGATTCTTTGAGGAGCAAACTCAAAATACATCTGTTAATGTCAAAAAAATGGATTTGAGACGTAGCTTTATAAAGTACCTATACGATTTGTTTTTAGAGTTAAGAAATGGTAGGTATGATGTTGTCCATTCTCATGTGCACCATTTTAGTGGCATTGTAATGTTTGTGGCATTTTTAGCTGGAGTGAAAGTTAGAGTTGCTCAAAGCCACAATGATAAGCGTGAAGAATACAAGGATGTTAATTTAAAAAAGAAAATTTATTTTATAGTTTGCAAGTTATTATTGCAGGTATTTGCGAATAAAAAAATAGCTGTTAGTGATAAGGCAGCAGTATCACTCTTTCCTGCTTCAAAAAAAGTGAATATATTACCTTGTGGTTTGAGATTGTCTGCTCCACTGCCCGTAAAAGTTGATAAGAATGTGGGCCATATAGTAATTGGGCATGTAGGTAGTTTTTCTAAACAAAAAAACCATACATTCATTTGTGATTTAGCTAAAAATCTAGAAGATGAGTACCCTGGTAAATATAAATTTAAACTAGTTGGAGATGGTGAGTTATTACCTTCAATAAAAGAAAAAGTAAAATCATTGAATATATCGGATGTTGTTACTTTCCTCGGGTTAAGGGACGACGTTAAGGAGTTAATGCTTGATGGATTCGATTACGTAATTCTTCCTTCCCTTCATGAAGGCTTGGCTATGGTTGCTCTTGAAGCCCAGTATTATGGGAAAGCTCTAGTTGTCTCAAATACGTTGTCTGAACAACATACGCTGTCTAATTACATTGATTACAGAAGTATAAATGGAGTTAACGACTTTAAAAGTGCAATAGAAAACTTAAGAAAACCTGATGTTACTAGTATTATTGAATGTAGGAATCGACTTGATACTTCTCCATTGAGTGTTAGATATAATATAAAAAAGCTCAATGAAATTTACCTAAATTAGGTTGTTTTAAATTTATGGTTTCTTACATTTTATTTCCCATAGTTATAACAATATCATTTTACTTATACGATATTTTTTTGACTAGAATTAACTCAAATGAATTAAAAGTCGTTGCATTTATTTTTATTTGTATCATGAGTTTTTTTCTCTCGTCACTTTATGGGTGGCGACTAATACAAGATGGATATGGGGGAATTGATGCTGATACATATAAAGCAGTATTTGATGGGCTTTCATATAATTTTAGCGAAGCTTTGTCGCAACAAAGGTATGAGAAGGGTTATGCGACATTAGTTTGGTTTTTTAGAGCTATATTTGACAACTATCAGATATTTCAATTTTTTTATTTTTTAATAATGTTAATTTTATATAGGTTAATTACCAGAGAAATATCTAAGAATGTATCAGGTATCCTGTCTTATTTCTTAATAGCTTTATTTTTAATTATTAGCTTTAACCTATCAAGAATGATGATGGGTGTGTTTATACTTTTCTTTGTTGTCTACTTTCTTTCAAAAAATAATTATAAAAAAGCTATACTTGTTACATTGTTATCGTCACTGATACAAATGGTTTGTCTTTGGGGGCTTGTATTTATAATATATTATTATGTCCTGAGTAAAACAAAAAGTAAATCGCTATTTGTTTTGCTTTATCTATTTGTTATCGCCAATTCTTTTTTTATAGTTGAAGTTTTTAAAGCTATACTCGTTAGTGTTGATTACGGGCATTATATCTCTAAAGAAAGCGAAGGCTTCTCTGGTTTTAATTATATATATGCTATATATTTGTCTTTTATATATTATGTTTTTCTTAAAAAAGACGTTGTTGTTAATAGGGTTTCAGATACTATTCTAAAATTGATGCCCACGATGGTCTTTATAATCCCTCTTTATTTCGCAATTCCAATAGCATATAGATTTAACTTTATTTATATGCTTTTCTTTGCTTTTGTTATACCTGATTTGTTTTCTTTCTTAAAAAAAGCGAATGTTGGGGTTGTATCTAGATTGATAGTTGCTGTTATTCCACTTTTTTATGTGGTTTCTAAAATTTATAATTTTTATAGTAGAGATGTGTTAAGTGCAGAAACTTGGTTGCTTTTACCTAGTTATTATATTTTTTAGATTTATACTTTATACGCATTTTATATTTTATCTAGTAAGGCTAATGGTTTTTTATTTTTTATCAGTTGTAATGCATCTTTCTAAGTTTAATATAATCAAATATTAGCTTGCAAAGATCTAAAACATTAGGATGTCATGATGACAAACAAAGTTGTAATTGTACCAGCTTGTACAGACTTAAATAGAGGTGATCAAGCCTTAGTATGGGAAGCTGCATATTTGCTAAAACATGCAATTAATGAAAAGGTCGATATCTCGATAGTAGATTATGGAAATACAGACGAAGATAGAGAAAGGCAGTCAAGGCAGACAAAGTCTGCGGGTTTTAAAGTTTTTAGAAATATAGTAGAAAACCCTAAACGGATTATATCTGAGTCAACTGTCCATAGCTCAAAATTTGGTATTATTCTTGCTGGCCTGTTGGCTGTTGTTGATTTTATAAGGCACTTTTTAGTCTTGTGTCTGCCTTTTGAGTTACTGTTTAAATTACTTTTTCCAAATAAAGAGCATCAAAAAACATTTAGGGTTATTAAAAATTCTGATTCGATCGTTGTGAAAGGCGGAGGTTTCTTACACACATATGGTAAAGTTGAAGATCTTTATTATTTGTGGTTTGGGCTTTATTACCTATTACTTGGTAAGAGATTAAATAAAAAGTTAATAGTCTTACCAAATTCAATAGGTCCAATTACCGGGTTTAGTAATAGATTATTTACTAGGTGGGTATTAAATAAGTGTGACTTATTGTATGTACGTGAACGTGTTTCATTAGATTTTTGTCATAAAATAGGCATCAACAATGCGAAGTATGCATTTGACTTAGGCTATTATGCTGAAGAAAGTTTACCTACTGCTTTAAATAAAGAGCTTGTGAATGATTGCATAAATAAGCTAAGTAAAGAAAAGACAAACATAGGTATAACTGTAAGGCCATATCGTTTTCCTTCGGCAGAAAACCCTACAGAAAGGTATGAAAACTACATAAATTCGATTGCAACTTTTTGTAATAAAAATAAAGAAAACAGTGCATATCATTTCATCGTGCAGGTTCAAGGCCCCAGTGCTCACGAAACTGATATGATAGCTATTAATGATGTAATTTCTAAACTTGAATCTGATGTTGAATATACTGTTATTGATATTGATATTAATTACAAAGAAATAATGACTGTATATAGTAAGTTTGATCTTTTGTTGGGTACGAGATTCCATTCTGTAATATTTTCTCAGGTTCAAGGTGTGCCAGCCGCAGCTATAGCTTATGGAGGAAACAAAACGCATGGGATTATGAAAGAAATTAACCTTGACGAATATGTGATCGACATAAATGAAATAACGGCCCCTGATCTACAAGCGATTTTCACAAAACTTATTAAAAATACTTCGGAGTATAAAGCAAAACTAGAAATTGCTTTTAAATCTATTGAAAATGATAGGGAATCAGTTTCCGAAGATCTTAAAAGGGTAATGTTAAAATGAAAATAGGTTTTTTTCATGATCATATTTTTACAAAGCATGGCAGTACAGTTCATACTAGTGGAACGTTAGCTTCACAAGTATGGGATAGGTTTTTTGATGCCGGAGCTTCAGAAGTCATTGTCTGTGGAAGGTTTTCTGAGAATGTTAAGCTAGGACCTATCGCGGAGAGAGAGAATGTGTCTTTCATTTTTTCGGAAGATTTGTCAAATTTATCCTCTTTACTGCTTAACGCGAATTGTGCTGAAGTTAAAAAAGCCGTTTTAGCATCTGATATTGTAGTGGCCAGACTGCCAAGTGAAATTGGCTTCAAAGCAATTAAAGAGGCAAAAAAGCAAAATAAAAAAGTTATTTGTGAGGTTGTTGCATGCCCTTTTGATGGTTTGAGCTATCACGGTGGTAAGGCTGCGAAACTATATGCCCCTATAATAAAAAAACGGATGAAGTATTGGGTCAAACAATGTGATGGTGCTTTGTATGTGACTGAAAAAGCGTTACAGGCTAGATATCCTTGTAATGGCTATATTTCTAACGCTTCTAATGTTGAAATAAATTCGGTTGTTGATAATAGCTTTTTACATACGCGTTATGAAAGGTTTTTGCTTAGCTCTAACTCTAGTGAAATCAAGATAGGTTTAATCGGTACTATGCTAAATGATTCCAAAGGAATTGATATAGCGATTAAAGCTCTTTCGGGTATCGACGGTGTTAATCTTCATATTCTAGGTACTGGTGAGTCTAGTAGGTTTAAAGAGTTAGCTAAGAAAAAAAATGTTAATTTTTACTATGATGGCTTTAAATCTAATAAACAAGATGTCTTCGAGTGGCTTGATGGTATTGATATTTATATTCAACCATCTTTTCAAGAAGGCCTACCCAGAGCGACCATAGAGGCTATGAGCCGAGGTTGCCCTGTAATTACTTCTGATGCTGGTGGTTTAGCTGAGCTTACTCTGAGCAGTTTTATACATAGTTCAGGTGATTATTTAAAGTTAAGAGCCGATTTAATTCGTTTGTTAAACGATAAAAGTCTGCATGAAACTAGTTCTGAGCATAGTTTAGCTACCGCTGAAAAGTACCTTGGAGCAACCCTAAAACAAAAGCGTGCAGACTTTTATAGCCACTTTATTATTAGTTAAAATTTTATTTAATTTAGGCTGCTTCATTTAATCAGGAGTTATAAAAATTTGAAAAGCTTGTTATACATAATAAATGCTGATTGGTATTTTGATTTGCACTGGCTTGAAAGAGCAATCTTTTTTAAAGGTATTGGTTATGAAATTCATGTGGTAATGCCCGTTAATGAACCTGAAATCATTAAAAAGCTTGAAACGCTAGGGCTTTATATTACTGTCTTACCTATTGAAAGAACCAGTATGTCAATAATTAATGAAATCAAGATTTTGAATCGACTGAATAAGCTAATTAAAACTGTTAACCCTGATATAATACACTCGGTTACAATTAAGCCTAATCTTTATTCTACAATTTTATGTCGTTTAAATAATATACCTCTTGTTTCAACATATCCTGGTCTTGGTACGCTTGGTGTTTCTAAAGATCTTAAGTATGTGATATCAAGAAAAGTCATTTTTAGTTTAATCAAGGTATTCTCAAAAAAACAAAGCAATGTGGCTCTTTTTGAGAATGAAGAAGACCTTCAACTTTTTGAAGATATGAAAGTAATACCTAAAAGTCGCTTAATAAGAGTTTTTGGTGCAGGGATTAATTTGGATTCATTTTCTTTTTCAAATATAAAAAATGGCAATGCTAATTCTCTAAATCTACTATTTGCTAGCAGACTATTAAAAAATAAAGGTCTCTCATTATTATTTGATTCAGTAAAAAAATTAAATAACCAAGGGTTTAATGTAAGATTAAAAATTGCAGGTATTTTTGATTTTGATTCGCCCTTTGCATATACGCAAGATGAAATTGAAGAAATGGCTTCTTTCGATTTTGTTGATTGGCTTGGTAAAAGAAGTGATATAAAAGATTTGATTGCAAACTCTGATGTGGTCTGTCTTCCTACAACCTATGGTGAAGGCGTACCAAGAATTTTAATTGAAGCGTGTGCTGTCGGTCGCCCAATCATTACTACGCCGCTTGGTGGTTGTAAAGATATATGCGTAGATAATTACA
Source organism: Pseudoalteromonas sp. S2721 (assembly GCF_005887425.1). NCBI lineage: Bacteria > Pseudomonadati > Pseudomonadota > Gammaproteobacteria > Alteromonadales > Pseudoalteromonadaceae > Pseudoalteromonas > Pseudoalteromonas sp. S2721. The sequence continues at coordinate 20,983 of NZ_PNCZ01000063.1, read as the reverse complement.
GTGGATTACTCGTTGAACCTGATTCTGTAGAGTCAATAATAAAAGCTCTTAAACAGCTTATAACTAATAAAGACTTAAAGTCTGAACTCGGACAAAATGGTCGTAAATTAGTTGAAGATAAGTTTTCAAATCATAGTGTTTTTGAGCAGCATCGTGAAATATATTTAACGCAATTAAGTAAAGCTAAGGTTTCAGAATGATTGCTTTAACGGGATATTCAGGGTTTGTTGGAAGTAAATTGTTGAAAGCCCTCGACCCCGATGATGTTTTACTTTTAGGTCGTAAAGCACCACCGAGTTATCCCCATTTTAATTTTTTTGATTTATCTGATACGCAAAATCTTGATCTGAAAGGTAGCTTAAGGCCGGTCGATGTACTTATACACAGTGCTGCACGAGTTCATGTAATGAACGATAATGCAGTTGACCCACTTTCAGAGTTTAGAGCTATTAATACCGATGGTACACTAAAATTAGCTGAACAAGCAGCGCAAGCAGGTGTAAAGCGTTTTATTTTTGTGAGCTCTATTAAAGTAAATGGTGAGAGCACAACAGGTAAACAGCCTTTTTCAGGTGCTGATGAGCCAGCACCTGAAGATCCTTACGGTATATCAAAAGCTGAAGCTGAACAGCAATTGTTAGAGTTAGGTGAGCAAACAGGTATGGAGATAGTTATAATTCGCCCCCCGCTAGTTTACGGTGAAGGTGTGAAAGCGAACTTTGCATCTTTAATGAAGTTGGTTGGTAAAGGTTTACCGCTACCATTTAGGTTAATCACTAAAAATAAACGTAGCTTGGTATCAGTCTATAATTTAGTTGATTTAATTAAAGAGTGTATTGACCATCCAAAAGCAGCTAATAAAGTATTTTTAGCAAGTGATGATCAAGACTTATCTACTGCTGAAATGGTTGCGCTGATGGCAAAGGTACAAGGTAAGCCTAATTTAGGTATACCCGTGCCTTTGTGGTGCTTTAAGCTAGCTGGTAAATTATTAGGCAAACAAGCCGTAATAGATAGGCTAACAGGCTCACTTCAATTAGATATTACACATACAAAAAATACACTTAATTGGACACCGCCCTACTCTGTTGAAGATGGCTTTAAGCTTGCTGCTAAAAATTGATATTTGGAATGCATAATGATTCGATTACTTGACTTTTTATTTGCCTTATTTGGTTTGCTATTTGCTTTACCATTTTTGGTTGTTCTATACATTATTGGTTTATTCGATACTGGCTCACCGATTTTTACTCAAGAGCGAGTAGGGCGTAACAAAAAACCGTTTATTCTTGTTAAATTTAGAACAATGAAGGTTGATACAGCTTCTGTTGCGAGCCATTTGGCAAGCACAGCTTCAATTACACCTTTTGGTGGTTTTTTACGTAAAACGAAACTAGATGAATTACCGCAATTGTGGAATGTGCTTAAAGGTGAAATGAGCTTGGTAGGCCCCCGACCGGGCTTATTTAACCAACAAGAGCTTACAGCAGCTCGCGATGATAAAAATGTTTACTCTGTACGCCCAGGTATCACAGGGCTTGCACAAGTTAACGAAATTGATATGTCTACCCCAGAGTTACTTGCAAAAACTGATCGTGAGATGATTGATAACCTAAACCTAGTTAACTATTTTAAGTTTATTTTAATGACTATAACAGGTAGTGGTAGTGGCGACAGAGTTAAATAAACAGTTTATAGCCAGAAAGGAAGCTTCTTTATTTGTTTTTTATTTAAAAATCAAATGGTAATGATAATGTATTAGAATTGTGGCTAGATTTTCTGTTATAAGCTATAATTCATAAAAATTTAACAATCGTTAAGCTGGCTGTAAGCTTAGGTTGGTATCTTATTGACAAAAACAAGACAGGGAACTTGTTGTGGATAATTTTATTCGCTCTATCTTAAATTCATCTCGTGCAACTAAGCGTGGTATAACGCTTTTTATTGATTCATTATTTATTGTTTCAGCTTTTTGGCTTGCATTAATCGTTAGGTTAGATAGTTTTGCTCCTCTAAGTAAGCTTGATAACTGGATGTTGCTTACCTTACTTGTGCCCACAAGTTTATTTGCCTTTATCAACCTCGGTCTTTACAGAGCTGTACTTCGTTACATGAATGCTCAAGCTCTATGGGCAATAGTATTAGGTACATTAATAACCACCATAGCACTCGTTATGTTTGCTTTTTTTATTGGTATTGAAATACCGCGGACTATGCCGTTTATTTTTGCTTGGCTATGTTTATTAACTGTTGGTGGTTCGAGAATTGTTGTACGAGCTATGATAGGTAAGTTAACTACTGCAAATAAAGAGTCAGTGATTATTTATGGTGCGGGCTCAGCAGGCCGACAGCTTGCCACAGCGCTAGGTACAGGGCCTGAATATTATGTTCGCGCATTTATCGATGATGACGAAACAAAGCAAGGCTCTATTATTCAAGGTATTCCTGTATTGGCTTTTAAAGAAATTTATGAATTAGTCAATAAGGGTAAAGCTAAAAAGGTATTACTTGCCTTACCAAGCGAAAGCAGAGCTCGCCGAAAACAGATACTTGCACAGCTTGAGCCGCTTTCTGTTAAGGTGCTTTCTATACCAGGTATGGCTGATGTTGTTGAAGGTAAAGCTAAACTTTCTGAGTTTAGAGATGTTGAAATCGAAGATTTGTTAGGGCGTGATCCTGTTGCGCCAAAGCCTGACCTAATGGCCGCAAATATTAAAGATAAAGTGGTTATGGTAACAGGTGCAGGTGGCTCAATTGGCTCTGAGCTTTGTAGGCAGATTGTAAAGCAAAAGCCGTCTAAACTTGTTCTATTTGAAGTTAATGAATTTGGCTTGTATTCAATCGAAAAAGAGCTTTGCGAATATATTCAATCGAACCAGCTGCAAGTTGAGTTAATACCTATTATGGGGTCTGTTCAGCGTATTAACCGCGTAGAAACGGTGATGATGGCGTTTGGCGTACAAACAGTTTACCACGCAGCTGCATATAAACATGTTCCCCTTGTTGAGCATAACGTTGTTGAAGGGGTACGTAACAACGTGTTTGGTACTTACTATACAGCAAAAGCTGCTGTAAACGCTAAAGTTGAAACCTTTGTACTTATATCAACCGATAAAGCTGTACGCCCAACAAATGTTATGGGCGCGACCAAACGCATGGCAGAGCTATGTTTACAGGGCTTAGCACAGAACAAAGGAGCAAAACATAACACGCGTTTTTGCATGGTTCGCTTTGGTAATGTATTAGGCTCGAGTGGTTCTGTTGTGCCACTATTTCGTAGACAAATACGTGAAGGTGGCCCAATAACATTAACTCATCAAGATATTACCCGCTTCTTTATGACCATACCTGAGGCCGCCCAACTTGTTATACAGGCAGGGTCTATGGGCAAAGGAGGCGATGTATTCGTGCTTGATATGGGGGAGTCGGTTAAAATAAAAGACCTTGCAAGTAAAATGATTCGCTTATCTGGCTTTGAAGTAAAAGATAAAAACAACCCCCATGGCGATATTGAAATAGTATGTACAGGTTTAAGGCCTGGAGAAAAACTATACGAAGAATTGCTAATCGGCGATAATGTAGGTGAAACATCGCATGAGCGTATCATGACAGCCAATGAGGTAATGTTACCCTTAGCCGAGCTAAATGTATTTTTAGAAGCGCTTGATATTGCTTGTCATAACTTTGAACACGAAACTATAAGGCAACTCCTGTTAGATGCACCTACTGGCTTTAACCCAACCGATGGTATTTGTGACTTAGTTTGGAATGTTAAGCAAAAAGCTACAAACCAGTTTGATGATGACTTTACTGAACAAGCTAAGGTTGTAAATTTAAAAAGCTAACAGAATATCTCTTATCTTACGGAAACTTAGTAGTTAAGTAATTAAAGTTCAGGTTTAGAAAAAGGATGAAAATGTAATGAAAGTTGCAGTAGTGGGTACAGGTTATGTTGGCTTGTCGAACGCAATGTTATTAGCGCAGCATAATCAAGTAGTTGCACTTGATATTGACGAAGAAAAAGTTGCCTTATTAAAAGATAAGCAGTCTCCTATTGTAGATGTTGAAATTAGTGATTTTTTACAAAACAAATCACTTAATTTTACTGCTACAACAGATAAAACATTGGCACTTAAAGATGCCGAATTTGTTGTAATTGCTACCCCTACAGATTACGACCCAGAAACCAATTATTTTAATACGCGCTCTGTTGAGTCTGTAATTGCCGATGTATTAGCGGTTAACCCTAGTGCAACTATGGTTATTAAGTCTACGGTACCCGTTGGCTATACAAAATCGATTAAAGAGAAGTTTAATACAGATAATGTTATTTTCTCGCCAGAGTTCTTGCGTGAAGGTAAAGCGCTTTACGATAATTTGCACCCGTCACGTATTATTGTGGGTGAGCAAAGTGAACGCGCGCAAGTTTTTGCTGAGCTCTTGGCGCAAGGTGCAGTAAAGCAAAATATTGAGGTGCTGTTTACAGACTCTACCGAAGCAGAAGCAATTAAGCTTTTTTCTAACACTTACCTCGCAATGCGCGTTGCTTATTTTAACGAGCTAGACAGCTACGCTGAAAGCCATGGCCTTGATGCAAAGCAGATCATTCAAGGTGTTGGTTTAGACCCGCGTATTGGCAAGCATTATAATAACCCTTCATTCGGTTATGGTGGTTACTGCTTACCTAAAGATACTAAACAGTTATTAGCGAACTACCAAGATGTACCTAACAATATGATCCGTGCAATTGTTGATGCTAATACTACTCGTAAAGACTTTATTGCTAATTCTATTATTGCCCGAAGCCCTAAAGTGGTTGGTATTTATCGCTTAGTAATGAAGTCAGGTTCAGATAACTTTAGAGCTTCTGCTATTCAAGGTGTAATGAAGCGCATAAAAGCAAAAGGCATTGAAGTTGTTATTTATGAGCCAAGTTTACAAGAAGGTTCATTCTTTAATTCTCGTGTTATTAAATCGCTAGACGAGCTTAAACAAACTGCTGATGTAATTATTTCTAACCGCATGGCTGAAGAGTTAGAAGATGTTGCAGAAAAAGTTTATACACGTGATTTATTTGGTAGTGATTAAGCCGAAATAGCTTTGGGCCGAATCTGCACATTCGCTGCAGAGGTCGTTGATGGCAGCGTAGGCATGAAATATATTTCGCGCAAAAATGTTTTCACAAAGAGGAAAGAATGAGGAAGTGATATAAATGCTTTTTGTTTTCTCTAAAGCGAAGCGCCTCATTATCTCTTTGTGAACATTTGGTTTCTCTATGAAGCTGCTCTTAACTCTCATTAAGTCAAATGAATTGGCAGCCTACGGGCTCAATAAGATAGGAATATAATGAAATATTTAGTTACTGGCGCTGCAGGTTTTATTGGTGCAGCTACAAGTCAAAAGTTACTAGCGCAAGGACATGTTGTTGTTGGTGTTGATAATTTAAATGATTATTACGATGTAAATTTAAAGCATGCGCGTCTGGCTCAGTTTGAACAGCACGAGCGTTTTACTTTTATCAAGTTAGATATTGCAGATAGAGCTGCAATGGCAGAGTTGTTTGCCCGCGAGCAATTTGACCGTGTAATTCATTTAGCAGCTCAAGCCGGTGTGCGTTATTCAATTGAAAACCCAGATGCCTACGCTGACTCAAACTTAGTGGGGCATTTAAATGTTTTAGAAGGATGTAGGCATAATAAAGTTGCGCATTTAGTTTATGCTTCGTCTAGCTCAGTTTATGGCTTGAACGAAAAAACACCATTTGAAACTACCGATAGCGTTGATCACCCTGTTTCGTTTTATGCTGCTACAAAAAAAGCCAATGAACTTATGGCGCACAGTTACTCGCACTTGTATAACTTGCCGACTACAGGCTTACGCTTTTTTACAGTCTATGGCCCGTGGGGTCGCCCTGATATGGCGCCATTTATTTTTACTAAAAAAATGCTTGATGGCGATACCATCGATATAAATAACAATGGCGATATGTGGCGTGACTTTACCTACATTGACGATATTGTCGAGGGTGTTGTTCGTGCAGCCGATGTAGTGCCAGAACGGGATGACAATTGGAAAGTAGAAACAGGCTCGCCTGCATCAAGTTCTGCGCCATTTAAGGTTTATAATATTGGTCATGGCAGCCCTATTAATTTAATGAAATTTATTGAGGCCATTGAGTCTGAATTAGATATTGAAGCGAAAAAGAACTTTCGTGAAATGCAAGCAGGTGATGTTTATAAAACCTATGCCGATACACAAGACTTATTTGCAGCAACCGGGTATAAACCAGCGGTTGGGGTAGAGCAAGGCGTGGCTGAGTTAATCAGCTGGTATAAAGGTTTTTATAATAAATAATTGCTTCACATTGTGTGGCATTGGGAACGCATCTAGCAATCGCGGTGCCTAAGGTGATGTAGGCGTGAAATTTATTTCGCGCGAAAATATTTGCACAAAGAGAAATGAATGAGACGTAAAAGAGTAAACCAAAAATACTTTGTTTCACTCTAAAGCGCAGCGTCTCTTTGCTTCTTCTAAATATTCGTTTTTAACGAAAAGTTAAATTGAAAACCATTCAGCTTGTATCTACTTTGGTACTGTTAGTTTGGTGTTATTGTAGATTAAATTATTAAATAAGGGACTAATTATGAAAGCTGTTATTCCTGTTGCGGGCCTTGGTACTCGCATGTTACCTATGACTAAAGCAATTCCTAAAGAAATGCTGCCTTTAGTTGACAAACCGCTTATTCAATACATTGTCAATGAGTGTGTAGCGGCCGGAATTAAAGAAGTTGTATTGGTTACCCATAGCTCTAAAAATGCTATAGAAAATCACTTTGATACCAGCTTTGAGCTTGAAGCAACGCTTGAAAAGCGCGTAAAGCGTACTCTTCTAGAAGAAGTTCGCTCTATCTGCCCTGAAGATGTAACCATTATGCATGTTCGTCAAGGCGAGGCTAAAGGATTAGGTCACGCGGTAATGTGTGCTAAACCAATTGTAGGTGATGACGACTTTGTTGTAGTACTGCCCGATGTTATTTTAGATAGCTATACTGCTGATCAAAAAACCGAAAACGTTGCCGCAATGATAAAACGCTTTAATGAGGTTAAAGCAAGCCAAATTATGCTTGAGCCAGTACCACAGGAAAGTGTTCATAAATATGGTATTGCTGATATTGGTGGCGTTAAAATCAATGCGGGCGAAAGTGCACCTATTAAAACGATGGTCGAAAAGCCAAAAGCAGAAGAGGCTCCTTCTAACTTAGCAGTTGTTGGTCGTTATGTGTTATCTAAAGCTATTTGGCCGCTGCTTGCTAATACCCCTGCTGGTGCAGGTGGCGAAATTCAATTAACTGACGCAATCGATGAGCTAATGAAACATGAAATTGTTGAAGCATTTCACATGAGCGGTCGTGCTCATGATTGTGGCGACAAGCTAGGTTATTTAAAAGCAATTGTAGAGTACAGCATGCGCGATGAAAAACTTGGCGCAGAGTTTACAGACTTTGTAACAGAAATGGTTACGCCAAACACAAGGCATTTAAAAGCGGTATAACCTTTAAAACTAAATATTTAAAAAAGGGTAAGAAGCAAATTCTTACCCTTTTTAGTTTTAACATAGCAGTTTATTTTTGACCCTAAAGGTTTAGTTTGGCTGATAGCTTCTTGTTTTTGTTTTCTGATGTTATATTTAAAACAATGAAGGAACTTATAACTTTAACTCGGATTTCCTAATGCCAAAATTAAATTTATTGTTTTTAAGCTGTGCCGCCGCACTTAGCTTGCCAATAGCCGCTGACGAAATAAAAAGCCACCAGTCTTTTTCTGGTTATACGGGGTTGATAAACACTCCTAATGCAGAAGCGCTCAGCTCTGGTAGTGTTGATATAGGCTATAACAATTTATTAGATTTTAAAGGGCAGCGATATTTAGATGGCCATAACTTTATTTTCTCTGCAGGGTTATTTGAAGGTCTTGAAGTTAGTGGGCAAATATCCTCTAACTCAATACACGATAATTTGTTTTATAGCGAAGGTCGTGGGCAAACCCGAGATTTATCGTTCAACGCAAAATATCAGCTACCTTATATACCTAAAGACTGGTTTAGTGTAGCTATAGGTGCTAAAGATATAGGTGGTGCCGCTAACAACTATAAAACGTTTTATGCAGTGGCCTCAAAAGAATTATGGGATTTTCGTTTTAGTGCCGGCCTAGGTTCAAGTGATAGACTTACTGGTGAAATGGATGGCGCATTTGCTGGTATTGAGTGGCAACCGCTTGAGTGGTTTAGCTTACTCACCGAATATGATGCCGAAGCTGTAAATGCAGCAGCACGTATAACGATTCCTAAAAAGTGGCTATATGATATTGGTGAAATAACCTTTACTAGCCGTTTTTACAGCAGTACTGACTTTTCTGAAGATAAAGACACCTACTGGGGGGTAAATTTTACCCTACCATTATCTGATGAAGCTAAAACTAATTATGAGCCTGTAAAGCCTGCACCTTATGTAGCCCCAACAAGCAATACACCTGCGGCTAAAGTAAACGATTATGGTTTAGGCTTTATTCAAACGTCAGTAGCGCCCAAGCTAGCTGAACAGCCTGATGCGTTAATCGTTACTAGTGCTGAGCAAAGTCAAACACAAAATTCACAAAAAGTTGTTAGTTCTAGCTTAAGCAAACAAGCAATTACATTGAAAGATGCGCTCATTAATGATGGTTTTGAAAACGTGGTTGTTGGTTACAACTCAACTACCGTATTTGTTAACTTTGAAAACTCAGTGTTTAACCGCAACGACATTGACGCTATTGGTGTAGTACTTGGTCGCATCGCCGAAAATATAGTTAATGAAAATACTCATTATAGCGTTCAGCTTTCGAAAACAGATATCCCGTTACTAGCAATTAGCGGCAACATCGACAATTATCGTTTGTTTATTGAAAAGGGCGTTAGCCCTGACTTAAATGTTCAACAAGACAAAGCCGTTATTCCTGAGGGTGTTACATGGGCTGGTAAAGCGCAGGTGAGCCCTTACTTTAAACCGCGTTTAACTTTAAGCCCTGCTATTAGTAATACGTACGCTACTGAGTTAGGTGTATTTGACTACTCTATTGCAATTAGAGCAGATGTCGATGTGCCTCTTTGGAAAGGTGCGGGTGTTATTTTAGGTGGACAAGTTAATGTTGAAAATAGTGATGACTATGATGAGCGAGGTCCATTTAGGCGTTATCGTCAAGAAACTGAATTTGATAGAGCTATGTTCTACCAAACATTTAAGCTGCCATTCGGTTTTTATAACCAAACGCAAGTTGGTTTTATAAAAGAGCGCTACGATTTAACAGGTATCACTAACGAAACAACTTGGTTGAGTGATGAAGGGCGTCACAGAATTAGTGCTCAGTTGGGTTCGTATAAATACGAAGATTATCGCGGTAGCAAAACATTCCAAGCACTAAACTACCAATATAACTGGGTTGAACAAGACATTACCTTACATGCTCAAGCAGGTAATTATTGGTATGAAGATTCTGGCTATAAGTTAGAAAGCCGTTTTTGGTTTGGTGACAGTTACTTAGCTGTATATTACGAAGATACAAATACGACTAAAGCAGGTTTGGCATTTAGTATTCCACTTTCACCACGAAAAGATATGAAAGCTTATAAATTTGGGCAAATTAAAGGCACTGAATCTTACAGGCATACAGCGAGTACTGAGATTGGTGAAAGCACTAACCGCTTAGTGTTCAGTCAAGGCTTTATTCCAGGAAGTGCAATAAGCACCTACCGTACGTTCCTTAATCAGGGGCGTATGTCTAGTGATTATGTATACCAAAATCTTGCAAGGTTAAAAGAGGCATATTTAACTTATCGGTAACAATTTATGTTGGGTTAAGTATTGTACAATTAGGTAATTTAGCTATATTATTGATGAGGTGTTTTAGATAATTTAAGAGCTTTAATGCCTCGTTTTTAATTTGTAAAAAAATTATGGTGCTGACTATACTTTTTGGAAGTTCGCGCTACTATTTTATAAAATGAGTAAATTCATTTACAAATGTTGATAAAGGAATAGAAGGACTCCCTATGTTTACTAACAAAAAATCGCTACTAGCGTTATCAGTAGCATCGGCTTTCGCTTTAACAGGTTGTTTTAGCGATGATGATAACAATAAACCAGTACCAGATGACGGTGGTGATGGTGGCGATGGTGGTGTTGTTGTCGTTGCACCAGAAACTCCAGCGGCACTTACATTTGTTGTAAGTGGTTCTGTTGTTCAATCAAACGATGATGACGAATTTGACGTTATCGGTGATGCAACAATCAAATTTTTAGAATCAGGCGTTCTTTCAACTAACATCGTTGATGTTGAAGGTAATCAAGTTCAAACTTTAGATGTTGGCGATGAAGGTAGCTTCCTTGTTACTCGTAAAAGTGGTTCTTCAACAGACAGCGTTACAGCTATCGTTTCAGCTCCAGGCTTTGTTACTAAAGCATTTAGCTTAGATCTTTCTAACGAAGACGATAACGACGTATTAGTTGCACAATTTTTACTAACACCTACTGACGAAGAAGGTCTTGCATCTACAACTACAACTTCATCAGACATTACAGGCTCTACTACAACAGCTGAAATTGTAGCTGATGCATCTGCTGAAGGCTCATCTTTAGCTTCAGCTACATTGCCAACAGGTATTACTTTACAAGACGCTGATGGTCAACCTGTTACAGGTGCTGAAGTAGCATTAAATGTATTGGGTACTGACCCTTCATCTGACGCGAAAGGTTTAGTTCTACCTGAAGGCCTAAATAGCGATGACAGCAGTGCTAACATTGCAGTGCCTGTTTCTTTAGCAAACGTTACATTAAGCGTTGACGGTAATAGCGTTAAAAAATTCGCTGGTGATACATTAAACGTAACACTTGCTGCTCCTGCTGATCTAGATGCTGGTGAAGTATTAAGCGTAAGCTCTTTAGATGAAGAAACTGGTATCTGGATGCCAGAAACGTTCCCAGTAACTAAAGGTACGGGTACAGTTAGCTTTGAAACAGACCACTTAACTTGGTTCTCTGTTAATAAGTCTGTTCCTGTATGTACTGATGGTCTAACTGTTAACTTTGATGGTGATGCAGTACCTGCTGGTGGCCTTTCACTAATCGCATACTCTTCTGACGGCATTTTATGGGCACGTGTAGCTTCAGGCAGCACTTCTCGTGTTGTTCCTGCTAGTTTCTTAAAGCGTTACGGTATCTCTTCTGAAGCAACTGCTACAGTACTAATGCTAGATAGAGACGGTGCTATCTGGGGTGAAACAGATGGCGAAGTACCAGTTTGTGGTACGGTTAATGACTTTACTTTAGCTGCTCCTTACACTGTAGTTAATAAGACTTTAACTATTACTGGTTCATGTGCTAACGACTCAGACGTAGCGGTAGATGTAACTAACTCTGCTGTACGTTATAAGCGTGATGGTAAAGCTGTACGTACTGCGCTTAAAGATGCAGATGGTAACTTCCAGCTTACTAACCTACGCGAAGGCGAAAACTACGAAGTTACTGTTAACTTCCGTGGTTTACCTCTAGAAGGTTCAAACACAATTACTTTAGACAATGTGAATGGTGATGATTTAACTCAAAACTTTGAATTCACTTGCCCTGAAGTAACTGGTTCAGGTGGTACTGGTTCTACTGGTGGCACTGGTGGTTAGTAACCATTTTTGTTAGTTCCTAAATAGGGATTAAATCTGAAAGCCGCATTTATGCGGCTTTTTTTATGTGCATTACGGAATTTTAATTGTTGCTGTTGCTAATCTTGTACAAAGCTCATTAGCCAATGCTTGTTTGGCTTGCTCGTCTCCGTGAACTATTTTAATTAAACTTGGCTTTTTGCGTATGCCAGTAACGAAATTTATTAACCCTTTTTGATCTGCGTGGGCGCTATAACCGCTAATGGTATGAACTTGTGCTTTAATCATTACTTTTTGATTATCGATAAAGACGTATCCGCCGCGAGAGCCATATTTTTGAATATCTCGGCCTAAGGTTCCTTGACCTTGGTAGCCAACAAAAATGACATCGGTTGTTTTGTCTGGTAAAAACCGTTCTAGATAATTAACTATTCTGCCGCCATTGCACATTCCGCTGGCAGCTATGATTATTGCGGGCTGCTGTTTCGAGGCTAAAAAGTTTATTAATGCAAGGTGTTCTTGGTGGCTATCAATAGTGTGTAGTTGTTTAAAGTCGAGCGGGTGGCGGCCTTGTTTTACGCGTTTTTTTGCTTCGTTATCCCACAGCGCTTTAAAGTGTAAATACTCATTTGTGAAATTGGCTGCCATTGGTGAATCAACAATAATTTGCAGCTTATGCCACATAGAGCGCTTACGTGCAGAGTGAATAAGCTGTTCAAATTCATACAGCAACTCTTGTGTGCGGCCAATACTAAAAGCCGGTATGAGTACCACGCCATTATCACTTACGGCACGTTCTATAACTTTTTTAAGCACGGCTACGCGCTCTTTGCGGCCTTGATGGTTTTTATCACCATAGGTAGACTCAATAACTAATGTATCGGCACGGTAGGGTGGTTTTGGCGTCGGTAACAATGGTGTGTAAGGCGCACCTAAATCACCTGAAAATACCACTCTATGCGTGTTTGGTCGTTTACCCAGTTCAATTTCAACATAGGCAGAGCCTAAAATGTGCCCAGCACGTTGCAGGCGAATTTTATATAAAGAGTTTTGATTGCTTGAGGTTGCTTTTTCGGGGCTTAAGCCCACTCCTACGGGAATGCAGTACCATGTATTATAATCGAGAGAGATAATTTGCTGTTTTAGTAACTTTAAGCAGGTGCGGATCACCGCTTCATCGCGAGTTACACCTACTTTTAAGGCATCTTCAATCACCATAGGTAAGAGTTTTGCGGTGGCAATCGAGGTATAAATTGGGCCTTTAAAACCTGCGGCAAGTAAGTAGGGTATGCGGCCAACATGGTCTATATGGCAATGTGTAACAATCAGCGCTTTAACTGTTGAGATATCAAAATCAATTGCTAGATCTTGTTTACTGTCTTCCCCTTGAAATAGCCCACAATCAACAAGTACAGAATTTGTGTCATCTATAAATAGCTGGTGGCAAGACCCAGTTACGCCTTTCACCGCTCCGTGGTGTTTTATATGCATAATATCCTCCTTTTTGAAGCTAATTTCAGCATAGAGGTAAATAACTCTTAGGGCAATGGGGGCAGGATTGAGATATTTGAAGGCGTGAAGTTTATTTCGTTGAAGGTCTATTTCACAAAGAGAAGCGAATGAGAAGAAAATGAGGGAACCACAGGGTCATTATTTCTTCCTCTTCAGCGAAGCGTCTCTTACCCTCTTTGTGCTATTAAATGTTGAGCTGTAAGTTTGAAGCCGAGCGGTGTTGTTTTCGGGTCTTATCCAAAGGCCCATTTTGTAGGAGGTACTTCAGTGCCGAAAATATTTTAACAAAGAGAAGTGAATGAGAAGAAAATGAGGGAACCACGGGATCATTTTTTTCTTCCTCTTCAGCGAAGTGCCTCTTACCCTCTTTGTGCTATTAGATGTCTTTGATGTAGGCGTGAAATTTATTTTGCGCGCTTTCTTGTAGATCGTGCTTTAGCGCATCATTGATGAGAGGTACGTAATCGCTTGATGCCATAAATGACCACTTTGTACAAAACCGCATCTTGTATCTCGTTCCCCGAACCTAATAGCTTCATATTTACGTAGGTGATATATTCTCTTTGTGGTGATTAACCTTTTTAGGTAGACGATTAATGGCAAAAGATAGATACGCGCCAAAAGCTGTTGGCGATATTATGGCGGGCTTGAGTGGTCGCTTGGCATCTTATGCTGGTAAAACCCAAGGTTTGTCTTCTCAACAAACCATTCTTGATGACTTCTTAGGTGAAACGCTTTCGAAAAAATGTCGGGTAAGTAATTACCGTGATGGTACTTTGATGATAGAAGCAGTTTCGGCACCGATTGCACTGCGTTTAAATTACTTAAAAATGGATATGCTTTCGCATTTTCGTGCCGCTGGCATGGTAGAGCTTGGGCAAATTAAAATTACCGCAAACCCACAGGCAACACAGCGCTTATCAGCAACAAATAAGCCAGAGCAAAAGCCTGTTTCGAAGCGCCAAATGAGCGAACAAACAGCCGATTACCTCAGCGCCATCGCCGCAGATGCCCCGCCTTCTTTAAAAGCCAAGTTAGAGCGTTTAGCACAACATGGGCGGAAAAAGAAGTAAAGCCCTCAGCTTTCAGCCGTCAGTTTGAAGCCGAATTGTGTTGTTTGTAAGTCAGACATAGGTTGGTGAAATGGCGCAGTATGTCAGACGCGCCAAGCAAGCGTGACGCCTATGGTGTAGGCGTGAAATTTATTTCGCGCGAAAATATTTGCACAAAGAGAAGTGAATGAGAAAAGAATGAGAAAGCGATAATGTGCTTTTTTGTTTTCTTTTAAGCGCAGCGTCTCTTATCCTCTTTGTGCGATTAAATGTCTTTGATGTAGGCGTGAAATTTATTTCGCGTGTTATCTTGTAGGTCGTGCTTTAGCGCGTCATTGGTGAAGGCGATGTAATGTATTGTCGCCATAAATGACCACCTACATTTACAAAGTTGAATTTCGTCCCTCTAATCGCCTTTTTTCTCCCCTAATCTTGATTTTATCCTTATTGTCGCCATATCTATTCAGTAATCTTGTTTTCACCCTTTTTATGGGGTTAGATCAAAGATTATGGCTGATTTTTAAATTTTCTTGCCGAAATTCCATATCTTCATAAACAGAAGGTTTGATGTTGCGCAGACTCTGGTATGATAGCGCACGAAATAAGCGGTGTTTTGAACAGCGTACTGATAAATTGTTAATTAATATGCCCTACATCATGAGCATAAGCGCATATTAATTATCAATTGAAGAAAGTGGGTTAGCTAATGACTAGCTAACAAAGAATATATTGTAACGGTTTTATCATGATATCTAATTTATTTACCAAGATTTTTGGTAGTCGCAATGACCGCACTATTAAAAACCTAAGAAAGACGGTCGCTCTAATTAATGCGCTTGAAAAGCAATTAGAAGCGCTTTCTGATGAAGATTTAAAAGCAAAAACAGCTGAATTTAGAGAGCGTTACGATAACGGACAAAGCCTAGATGATATCTTACCAGAAGCATTTGCTGTGGTACGTGAAGCATCTAAGCGTGTAAACGGCATGCGTCACTTCGACGTACAGCTACTAGGTGGTATGGTTTTACATCAAGGTCGCATTGCAGAAATGCGTACCGGTGAAGGTAAAACACTAACAGCAACATTACCTGCATACCTTCGTGGTTTAACAGGTAAAGGTGTTCACGTAATTACCGTGAACGACTACCTTGCAAAACGTGACGCCGAAACTAACCGCCCATTATTTGAGTTCTTAGGCCTAACAGTAGGCTGTAACGTACCTGGCATGATGCCACAGCAGAAGAAAATCGCTTACGCTGCTGACATTACTTACGGTACTAATAATGAATTTGGCTTTGATTATCTGCGCGATAACATGGCATTTAGCATTGAAGAGCGTGTACAACGCCCACTTTACTACGCTGTAGTGGATGAGGTGGATTCAATCCTAATCGATGAAGCGCGTACGCCGCTGATTATCTCAGGCCCAGCTGAAGATAGCTCTGAGCTTTACATCGAAATCAACAAAATTGTGCCTGACCTAGAGCTACAAGAAAAAGAAGATGAAGAAGGCGTTGAAGGCGATGGCGATTACACGATCGATGAAAAGTCTAAGCAAGTTCACCTAACAGAACGTGGTCAAATTAAAGTTGAAGAGCTACTAATTGAGCGCGGCTTAATTCAAGAAGGTGATTCACTTTACTCAGCTTCAAGCATCACATTATTAAGCCATGTGTATGCGGCACTTCGTGCTCACAAGCTTTATCAAAAAGACGTTGATTACGTTGTTAAAGAAAACGAAGTTATCATTGTTGATGAGCACACAGGCCGTACAATGGAAGGTCGTCGTTGGTCAGAAGGTTTACACCAAGCTGTTGAAGCAAAAGAAGGTGTTCGCATTCAAAACGAAAACCAAACATTGGCATCAATCACATTCCAAAACTACTTCCGTTTATACGACACGCTAGCGGGTATGACTGGTACAGCAGACACAGAAGCGTTTGAGTTCCAGTCTATCTATGGTCTAGACACAGTAGTAATGCCAACAAACAAACCGATGATCCGTGACGATCGTGCTGATCTTGTGTACCTAACACAAGAAGAAAAGTACGAAGCAATCCTTGCTGATATCAAAGATTGTCAAGAACGTGGTCAACCGGTACTTGTGGGTACTATCTCTATCGAAAGTTCTGAGTACTTATCGCAGTTCTTACGTAAAGAAAAAATTAAGCACAACGTACTTAATGCTAAGTTCCACGCACAAGAAGCAGACATCGTTGCTGATGCAGGTTTACCTGGCACAGTAACTATTGCAACTAACATGGCCGGTCGTGGTACCGATATCGTGTTGGGTGGTAACTGGAACAGCGAAGTTGAAAAGCTAGAAAACCCAACTGATGAACAAATCAAAGCGATTAAAGATGAGTGGCAAAAACGTCACGATGCAGTAATCGAAGCGGGTGGTCTACATATCATTGGTACTGAGCGTCACGAATCTCGTCGTATCGATAACCAGCTACGTGGTCGTTCTGGTCGTCAAGGTGATGCCGGTTCAAGCCGTTTCTATTTATCAATGGACGACGCGCTAATGCGTATCTTCGCTGGTGAGCGCATGACTAACATGATGCGTAAACTAGGTATGCAACGCGGCGAAGCGATTGAGCACCCTTGGGTTAACCGCGCAATCGAAAACGCACAACGTAAAGTTGAGGCACGTAACTTCGATGTTCGTAAGCAATTACTTGAATACGATGATGTAGCGAACGACCAACGTCGTGTTGTTTACTCGCAACGTAATGAGCTACTTGAAGAAGGCGATATTTCAGAAACTATCACTGCAATTCGTGGCGATGTGCTAAACGGTACAATCGACCAGTATATTGCACCGCAAAGCCTTGCTGAAATGTGGGATATCCCAGGTCTTGAAGAACGCTTAAAACAAGATTTCTTAATCGAGCTGCCAATTTCGCAATGGCTAGCTGATGATAGCAAACTATACGAAGAGAAACTTCGTGAGCGTATCGAAGAAGCGGTTGAGCAAGCATACAAACAAAAAGAAGAGATGGTAGGCGAGTCTGTACTACGTCAATTCGAAAAAGCGATTATGCTACAAAGCTTAGACCAACATTGGAAAGATCATTTGGCTGCGATGGACCACCTTCGTCAAGGTATCCACTTACGTGGTTACGCACAGAAGAATCCTAAGCAAGAGTACAAGCGCGAGTCGTTTGAGCTATTCTCTGAAATGCTTGAGAACTTAAAAGTCGACGTTGTGGGTATTTTAAGTAAAGTACAAGTTCGCGCTGAAGAAGATGTTGAAAAAGTTGAAGAGCAACATCGTCGTAGCGAAAATGCGCCACGTGAATACCAACACGAAGAAGCTGAGCACATCGGTGGCGAAACACCAGAAGGTGCTGTAGTTACACAACGCGCAGAACCTAAAGTAGGCCGTAACGAGCCGTGTCCTTGTGGTTCAGGTAATAAATATAAGCAGTGTTGCGGTAAATTAAAATAACCAAAACACGGTGATAAAAAGCGACGCTTGCGTCGCTTTTTTTATGATTAAGGAAACAACAAATGACTAAAAAAATAGTGCATGTTGCAGTTGGTGTTATTTATAAAGATCAGCAATTATTTATTTGTAAACGCCCAGACGACAAACACCAAGGTGGCTTATGGGAATTCCCAGGCGGTAAAGTAGAGCAGGGCGAAAGCGTATTTACTGCGCTACAGCGCGAGCTATTAGAAGAAGTAAACCTAACCGTAAATGGCAGTGAAGAGCTAATGGTTATCGAACATGACTACGGCGATAAGTGCGTACGCTTAGATGTGCACATTGTTGATGATTTCACAGGCACAGCCCATGGCGCAGAAGGCCAACAAGGCAAATGGGTCGCACTCAACGAGCTTGATGATTACAGCTTCCCTGCCGCCAATGTTGAGATCATCGAAAAGATAAAACAGAAGTACGAGCAGTAACAGCCGTCAGCTTTCAGCTGTCAGTTTGAAGCTGAACAGCATTGTTTGCGGGTTCTTTATTAATTTGCAGACTTGGTGCTGAATGTAAGACCCGCCAAGCAAGCGTGACGCCTACGATTGATGTAGGCGTGAAATTTATTTCGCGCGAAAAAATTGCACAAAGAGCAGTGAATGAGAAAAGAATGAGGAAGTGATAATAATGCTTTTTTGTATTCTCTTAAGCGCAGCGCCTCTTATCCTCTTTGTGAGTCATAGAAACATTGCGCGATATAAAATCGCGCCTACAATGCAACCACTAACCACTTAATCTCCCCCTCTCATCGCTCAAAAATGCGGCTTATCTTGTTTTGATAAGAATTGTTACATATTCGGTTTTGTTGTTTTGCTCGAGAGGTTTATTATGGAAACAGCGAAAAACTAACTGTTGGTATGGTTTACTCGTTTTTCGATAAATACTTTATAAATTAAATTGGTACGGGAACCTCATGAAAAAAGTAACACTTACCGCGGCAAGTATTGCACTTGCGCTCGGTCTTGTTGGTTGTGGTGAAAAAGAACAAGAAACTAAAGCACCAGCAACTGCGACCGTCACTGAAGCAAAAGCTCCTTTAAATTCAGGCATTGAATTGGCGAACATGGACAAGTCTGTTCGCGCACAAGATGACTTTTACTATCACGTAAACGGCGAATGGTTAGAGAAAACAGAAATTCCAGGTGATAAATCAAACTACGGCTCATTCACTCAGCTTTACGATGATTCGCAAAAAGCGATGAAAGAAGTACTAGAAAAAGCAGCGGCAAATAAAGACGTAAAGCCAGGCTCTGATGAAGCTAAACTAGCTGCATTCTATAACAGCTACATGGACGAAGCAGGCCGTGAAGCGGCAGGCATCAAGCCATTAACACCAGTGCTAGAAAGCGTTGATGCAGTTAAGAACAAGTCTGATCTAGTTGCTTTAATGGCAGAACTTCGCATTAAAGGCGGTAGCTTACCGTTTGGTTGGTACGTAAATAACGACGCGAAAAATTCTAGCGAAAACGCGATGTATGTTTATCAGTCTGGTTTAGGTTTACCAGATCGCGACTACTACCTAAAAGATGAAGAAAAATTCACAAAAATTCGTGAAGCTTACCAAGCATACGTAACAGCTATCTTAAGCAAAGCCGGTGTAGCTGATGCAGAGTCTGCGGCAAAAGCAATTATTGATCTTGAAACAAGCATTGCTGATGCGCAGTGGAGCCGTGTTGAGAGCCGTGATGCGACTAAATCTTACAACAAAATGAGCGTTGCAGATGCTAACAAACTTACTGGCGACTTTGACTTTGCAGCTTACCTTGATGCATCAGGTATCAAAACTGAAGATGTAATCATTCGCCAGCCTAGCTACCTAGAAAAATTTGCTGGTATCTACAACGATACAGACTTAGCAACGTGGCAGAACTACCTTAAGTTCCATTTTGTTAGCAACTATGCTCGCCTATTAGATAAAGAGCTAGTAGACCTTAACTTTAATTTTTACAGCACAACACTTCGCGGTGTAACAGAACAATCTCCACTTTGGAAAAAAGCGGTTGATGCATCAAACGGTGTACTAGGTGAAATTTTAGGTAAAGTATACGTAAAAGAAAACTTCCCGCCTGAAGCAAAAGCGCGCATGGAAGAGTTAGTTGATAACGTTATCAAAGGTTATGCAGTTGCGATTGAAAATCTTGAGTGGATGAGCCCTGAAACAAAAATCGCGGCTAAAGAAAAGCTTGATAAGTTCACACCAAAAATTGGTTACCCAGATAAATGGAAAGACTACTCAGCACTTGAAGTTAAAGGTGATGACTTAGTAGGTAACTACATTCGCCACAGCGAGTGGGAATATGCAGATATGACTGCAAAACTAGGTAAGCCAGTTGACCGTTCTGAGTGGCACATGACACCACAAACAGTAAACGCTTACTACAACCCTGTGAACAACGAAATCGTATTCCCAGCGGCTATCTTACAACCGCCATTCTTCAACCTAGAAGCTGATGACGCTGTTAACTACGGTGCAATCGGTGCGGTAATCGGCCACGAATTAGGTCACGGCTTTGATGACCAAGGTGCGAAGTACGATGGTGACGGTAACTTACGTAACTGGTGGAGCGAATCAGACCTTAAACAGTTTGAGGAGCGCACAGGTCAGTTAGTTGCTCAATATAACGAGTACAAACCATTTGAAGATGCAAGCGTAAATGGTCAGCTTACATTAGGTGAAAACATTGGTGACTTAGGCGGCTTAACAGTTGCTTATACGGCATACCAGTTATCACTTGGTGATGAAAAAGCGCCTATTATTGATGGTTACACAGGTGATCAGCGTTTCTTCATGGGTTGGTCGCAAATTTGGCGTCGTAAATATCGTGACGAAGAGTTACGTAACCGCCTAATGACAGACCCTCATTCACCAAGCCACTACCGTGTAATCGGTATTCTTTCAAACATGCCAGAATTCTATCAGGCATTTGATGTGAAAGAAGGTGACAAGATGTATATCAAACCAGAAGATCGCGTAAAAATCTGGTAATTGATTATCGATTTTAAAAAGGCTCTGAGTGAACGCTCAGAGCCTTTTTTGTTTTAGGAGTTGTCAGCTTTAAGCCGACATTTGATGTAGACGTGAAATTTAGTGAGCCATCAGCTTTCAGCCGTCAGTTTTGAGCCGAATTGTGTTGTTTGTTGGTCAGGCATAGGTTGATGGAATGGCGTTGCATATAAGACGCGCCAAGCAAGCGTGACGCCCACGGTGATGTAGGCGCGAAATTTATTTCGCGCGATGGTCGA
>NZ_PNCZ01000062.1:0-8137 GCF_005887425.1 Pseudoalteromonas sp. S2721 | reverse complement strand
TGCATTAGCTGTAATTAAAGTGTAGACAAAGTTTTCTGTGCCGCAAGAGCAATAAATACTGTGACTGTCCATGTAAAGTTAAATTTTATTAAGAATTAGAGTGCCTATCCGACTTAAAGTGACTGTCCATGTAAAGAGTTAAACACTTTGTTACGGAAAAAAGCTGTTCAAATATCGTCAAAACCCTATACTGCAAACAACAAGAAATAAGATGAGGTTTTCTCGTGCAGTTCACTCAAGGTATGGAATACTTCTTTTCTGGCTTTAAGTTAATTAGCCAAAAAGGGTTGAAACGTTTTGTACTTATTCCTTTATTAATCAATATTCTGCTTTTTGGTAGTTCGCTGTTCTTTTTGTATGGCTGGCTCACCGATGGCTTTGCTTACATGAACTCGTTATTACCAGAATGGCTTAGCTGGCTCGAGTGGCTAATGTGGCCAATTGCTGTGCTGGTGATTTTATTTAGTTACAGTATGCTCTTCACAGTTATAACAAACTTTATAGCAGCCCCATTTAACGGCCTACTCAGTGAAAAAGTCGAACTTTATCTCACTGGGCAAAAAATTAATGACGATAGTCTTTTCGATACAATGAAAGATGTGCCACGTATGTTAGGTCGAGAATGGACAAAACTTTGCTATTATCTGCCGCGCGCTATAGGCTTTTTTATCTTACTGTGGATTTTACCTGTGATCGGTCAAGTTTTATGGGTGTTATTCACTTGCTGGATGTATGCAGTGCAATATGAAGACTATGCGTTCGATAACCATAAAATTAGTTTTAACGAAATGAAAAATGACTTAAAGCAAAAGCAAACGTTATCTTATGGCTTTGGTTTAGCTGTCATGATTTTAACTGCTATCCCATTCGTAAACCTAATTGTTATGCCCGTTGCTGTTTGCGGTGGCACACGGTTATGGGTTGAAAACTATCGAAGCCAATATCGAAGTTAAAATGTTTGAAAAGCCAGTAGAAAACTATTGGCTTTTCAATACACTATAATTTAATTTAACTGGTAAAGGATCTGATAACTCGGTGCCAAAGCGAGGTTCATCAAATTGACTAATAACCACCGTAAATCTTTCTTCCCCCATATTGAGTATAAATGGGGTCCCTATCTTTGCTAGCTCTGAAATTTGTTTGTGTTTATTTTCTAATAAAACAGTGCCTGAACCTTTATTTTTAACTAAAAGTGCATGTGCGTTATTCCCTAAAACAATCCTAGCTTGATGTGATTCGCGATATTCTGCCCGCCATTGCCCTCTTTGGTATAGAGTGTATATGATTGAGATCCCATCGGGTTCAACGATACGTCCCTCTTGAATTTTACAATGTTGGCAACCAATTACTGAGCCTGATTTCCAGTTTACTGGCTGCCCATCATAATTTAATCTAGATGACATATGCCATTGAGGTTCAACATCTGGTGTGCATGCAACACAACATATCAACATAAAAAATATAACCAGATACTTCACTACTTAATCCCTTGCTTTTCTCTAGCAGCTTTAATTTCATTAAGAAGTTTTAAAGGTGGCGCTTGCTCTTCAATCATTCGTTGTTGTATATGCTTCGACACGTCTTTTTGATCGCTATCTTGCTGATGAACACCGAAGCGATTGCCAGAGAACAAGGTATAAAAACGAAGTTCAATCAAACTCCACTCATCAACATCATTTAGCACTGTTACGGCGGTATCATCATTCGTATCTTGGCTTAGAGTTTCAGTCGAATCTGCATTACAATTAAAATCTACAGCAGCAGAGCCGGGATACCTTAAACCATTAGCCTCTATTATATTATTTTCGTCTATGGAACTTCCGAGTCCATGCGAATAAGACATTACAAAATTTTCAGGAGAGTCAAATGGGCTATTAGTCAAATCCGCAGTTTGTACGGCACAATTGGCATTCTCACGATAGCGACTCGAGTAATAGCGATCTCCCTCATTATTCCCTATCGTCGGTAACCCTCTCAACTGATAAAGGTAATTCATAATACTCAAATGATTTGGTTTATAGTTTGTACTTTCATCACCACCATGCTCTAAACCTAAATTATGGCCAAGCTCATGCATTATCGTTGATGCTTGGTAGTTGAAGGTTAAATTTCGAGATATTTCGTTATCAAGTGATAACCCCCAATTCCCCATACTTATCATCAAATCATTACCACTTAATTCAGCAACCCCTGAAGAACCCGCACTGCCATCAACGTTTCGACTATTAGCCATTAACATATAATGAAATATCGGCTTACGTCTCATGTCAAAGTTTGCCATTTTATAATGAAATAAACTCTCAACACCTTGGTTAAAGTTATAAGGTGTATATTGTCTAAAGGTTACTTGATCACCCCCACCTAAATCATGATCTTGTACAGATATTCCCCCTGCTTGGTGGTACAAATCCCCCACATCAAAGTGAACAACAATGCCTTGCTCAGCGAACGAGCTTACCACTTTTTCCAATGCTGTTTGGTGCGGTATTATTCCCGCATCACTGCTATCCATATAATCCACTTCAATAAAGATATCTTTTTGATTAACTCTAGCTCCCCAAGCATGCAGAGGTAGTCCAGAAAAAGTTGACCCAAGGAGTTCTGAACAGTCAGGAATACCATCTTCATCACTGTCATCTTCGCAGCTAACATCATTAACACCCGCCGGTGTCGTAAATTGGCTATAGTGCCAATCAGATGATGAATTAGTATCTGTGTTATCTATATCTCTTTTAATACTTGAGCCAGTTACATTAGAAATGACAGGTGCTGATCCTGTTTGCCATTGTCCTGCCGTCAGAGGCTCAGTAGTGTCATTGCCAAATCGAACAAAATCCACAGTACTTCCCGAGTCACGCGTTAGTAATTCAACAAACCCATTCAAAAACCAATAAGGGCGAACCGTTGAGTCAATATCGCCAATAAAAGCGATAGATTTATTTTGCTCAGTTGTTTCGTAAAATAATTGATCACCAAAACCACTATGAACTATGAGATATTCCTCAGGAGCAATCACTTGGTCAGGCAAATTAAAAATTGTTGCGGCCGAAATACTATTATCAGAACTGTCACGACTTTTTACTCGTACACTGTAATCAGCTAAATTAACACTACTATCGGTTCCGTTATAAAGTTCAAACCAAGGCGTGTCGTTGCTAAAACGAATAGCGACAACCTCAGTTATCTTTAAATCATTACTTCCAGTTGTAAAAGTAGAAACTACTTGGGCTAAAGCAGGTGTATCAGCAAAATTAACTAAGTCTTCGGTTAATCTTAACGCATATTCTGTTGCTTGATTAAAAGCAGCTGTAAACTCAATATTGTTAAAATATTCATTGTCATTTCCTTGTGGTCCCGTCATCTCTAATGAGTCGATTGCTAAGCAAGTTTCAAAATTATCAGCTGATAATTGCACACTTCCCTCACATACACCATTGGCGCTATTAACAACTAAACTCGATGACTTCATCACATCAGACATCGATAACATAACTCGAGCATTTACACTCACAGCAGAGGCTGCATCTTCAGGGCTTACATTTACAACAGTGGCTGCACTAGTATCTGTAATTGTCACGCTCACTGTCGCTTGGGCACTCTGAGTTCCATCCGATACAGTTACAGTAAAAGGCGCTTGCGATATGCTATTTGATGCAGGTTGATAAAGATAACGAAAAGTTGTTGCATCAACTAAAGTGATACTCGCCCCAGCTAACTGCTGAGAAAAACTAATAGTTAACTCATCCCCATCAATATCACTCGCGTCAATAGTAAATTCACTACTTTCATTAAACTCTGTAGTAATAGCAATATCAGAGACTGTGGGTGGTTTATTAACATGAATGATCATAAATGTGAGGCTTGCTGAAGATATTGCTCCTTGATCATCTACCGCAGTGATCCGAAATATCACCTCGGTATTTTCAGACACTTCTGGCGCTGTGAAAGTAATAGTTTCGCCATTTCGCACAAAATCTACTGATGGTCCACTTAATTGCTGCCACTCAATATCTGCTATAACCCCGTCGCTGTCTGTAACAACCACAGAGACAGAAGCTTGCGTTAACTCAGTAATATCAGCAATCGCATCGAGGGTAATGACAGGCGCAAGATTTATGTAATTTTCAACCACAACACTAAATTCTGCAGAGCTTGTAGCTCCATCATCATCAGTTGCTGTTACTTGGAAGGTAATTTCATCATTTGTTTCTACTTCAGGGGCCGTATAATTTATTAAATTATCAGTTGCAGTAAATTCGGTAATCGGGCCTGAAGTTTGCACCCAACTATAGCTAATAATACTACCATCACTGTCTGTTGCCGTAGCTGTTAATACTCCTTCAGCCCCTTCTTGAATATTTTGCGAACCAGTTATACTCACTGATGGAGCACTGTTTGCGCTTACATCTATAGTAAAAAGCGCCGTGCTTTGTTCACCAAAACTATCAGTAACTGTCACCGAAAAAACAAGCTGAGTTAAGGTTGCAACATTTGGTGTGGTAAAACTAATTGTGCTCGATCCATTTTCAAACTCTACATCTGGACCAGCCGTTTGCTGCCAATCATAACTAATAACCTCTCCATCAGAATCTGAGGCATTTGCACTAAGAGAAATATTGTTACTAGAAGAGGATATCTGAGGGCCAGCAACCGATATTGTCGGGGCTTGATTAACATTAATAATGGTAATAGTGATACTGGTTGTAGCTGTTGCGCCTTGATTATCAGTAACGCGCAAAGAAAATGAGACATCTGTGTCAGTATCTACTGCAGGAATTGATACATTGATTTGTTGACCGTTTGCTGCAAAATCGATAGAAGGGCCACCAGTTTGCTGCCAAGAAAAGTCGGCTATAGAACCATCACTATCGTTGGCTGACGCACTTAATGAAAGTGTTGCCAGCTCATTGACCTCAGTATCACCAGAAATACTTACTTGTGGCGCTTGGTTCTCAGCATTATTAGACTCTTCACTCCCCCCGCCGCCTCCACAAGCCGTTAAAAAAATGGAAAATAAAATACTAAGCCCAAGTAACTTTATTCTATTCTCCATTTTTCAGCCCTCGCGATTAACTGTATAAACTTTGTGGCACCTTAGTTACATTTAAATGAACCGTGACCTCTTCACGGTCATGGTATAAGTGCTTAGCTTGTAGTTCGTAACTTACGCCATATTTATCAAGCTCTTCTTTAATCATTTTTAAACACTCGTAAACGCTATCAAAACGTTTTTTCATCGGTAGTTTAAGATTAAAAATAAGCTCTTTTGCGTAGGCGTTTACCGCCCAATCAATCATAAGGTTAGTCACTTTTGCTGGCTTTTCCACCATGTCACAGACTAACCATTGAATATTGCGCTTTTCTGGACGGTATTTAAAACCATCGACCCTAAAATGCTTAACTTGCCCTGTTTCCATCAAGTCATCGTTCATAGGACCATTATCAATTGCGCTTACAAACATACCACGTCGCACTAGCTGATAAGTCCAGCCCCCTGGGCAAGCACCTAAATCAACGCCTCGCATGCCAGGTTGCATACGTTCTTCAGCTTCATGAGGTGGAATAAACACGTTAAAGGCTTCATCGAGTTTTAACGTTGAGCGGCTTGGCGCATCACTCGGCA
This sequence comes from Pseudoalteromonas sp. S2721, assembly GCF_005887425.1. Lineage (NCBI taxonomy): Bacteria > Pseudomonadati > Pseudomonadota > Gammaproteobacteria > Alteromonadales > Pseudoalteromonadaceae > Pseudoalteromonas > Pseudoalteromonas sp. S2721. The sequence goes on along the minus strand of NZ_PNCZ01000062.1, from coordinate 2,514 downwards.
TACGTAAACGCGGGATACCCATAAAGAAAGGCGAATTATTGAATGTATATGAATAGCCAACATAAGCACTGTCGTTTGCTAAAAATAACACATGCATAACAGGTTTTTTCTCAGCAATTTCGCGTGTTACCTTCGAGCGCTTTTCAAGCGATTTTTTCAGAGGTGTAGAAATCTTTTTGCAGAACTTACTCAGCTCTTTACCTTCATTGGTATCTGGCGTTTCTACACGTAGGTCACCACATTCAGGAAACTCAGCGGCAGCATCAACAATAGCACTAACGCGGTCTTCAAGTGGCATGTTATCGACTAAGGTGCCAGTAAACCATTGGCGAGCAAATACCATATTTTTGAAATCTACTTTTTTGATGATTTCTTCACCGTGGCTTGCATCAAAACATTCGTAAACAACAATGCCCGTATTTGGTTTTGTTTTTACGTAACCAGCAAAGCCTTGTTCAGCAGCCTGAAAAGTAATTTCAGCAGCGGCATCATTTTCAAAACCACTGCGACAATAAATAACTACACTCGACATAGATAACCCTTAAAACTTATATCGTGCTGCTTGAACTAACAAAATAGCCCAACCAATAATAAAACAAACGCCGCCAATTGGGGTGATAGGCCCAAGCCACTTCATGCCCGTTAGTGCGAGTAAATACAAACTACCGCTAAATAACACGGTACCTGCGATAAAAAATCCACCAGCCCAACTTAAGTTCATGCCCCATTTAATTAAGATAGCAATTGCTATCAATGCAAGGCCATGCACCATTTGGTATTCAGCAGCGGTTTTAAAAATTCCAATCGCATACTCAGAAACGCGGCTTTTTAAACCATGAGCAGCAAATGCGCCAAGCATTACTGAAAGCATGCAAAATAAGCTACCAATCATTAAATAGAGTTTGATCATTGTGCATCTCCAGCCACTAAATTCATAATAAACTGCGCTGCATAATCTGCAGCTTGCTGTAAGTTTTCTTGCTCTGTAATGCCACTTTTTTTGCGTGGTTTTAATGAGTGGTCACCATCTTTTAGAAATTTAATCTCGGGTGGGTTAACCATTTTAAGCTCAGCAAGTTCTTGCTGAGAGCCAAACGTATCGCGCTCACCTTGCAGCACTAAAAAAGGGCGTGGCATATCAACAAAATGCTCTATACGCAGTTTTTCGGGTTTACCCGGTGGATGAAACGGATAACCAAAAGCAACCACGCCAGCAATTTGAGCTTGCTCCTGCTCAGTACAAAGCATCGAAGCCATACGCCCCCCCATAGATTTACCCCCAATAAATAGCGGCAATTCTGGCTGGCGTTCGGCTAAAATTTCACTAAAGTAGGCAAGTAACTTAGGAGCACGCTCGGGTGGCCTACGCTTGCCCGTTTCTTTAGCAATTTGCATATACTGAAAATCAAACAAGGCTACATCAATCCCATGCTGACTAATCAAGTTAGCCATTGTTTGCATAAACTCAGAATCACTGCCTGCCCCTGCACCATGGGCAAATATAAACTGTGCGCGAGCTTTGCCCGTTGCACTTTTAAACCACTGTAACATGTTAATACTCTTGTTCTTGCTCTACTAAGCTCAGCATCCAGTCTTTAAAAGACACTATTTTGCCAAGCTCTGTTTGCGATTCGCGGATCACTAAATAGTATGCATTTTTACTTTCTAATGAGTGATTAAATGGAATAACTAGACGACCCGCATCAATATCAGGTTTTGCTAAAACGCTATTACCAATGGCAACCCCCTGTCCATGCACCGCGGCTTGCAATACCATTGATGAGTGACTAAAAATCGGCCCTTGGTTAACTTGTACATTACGCACACCAGCCGTTTTCATCCAGGTTTTCCAGTTTTTACGGGTGGTATCATGCAATAAGGTATGATTTGCTAAATCACTGGGTTGATTAAGTGGCTTAGGGCCCGTTAACAGCAATGGGCTACATAATGGCACTAGATATTCAGTATGCAGCTTATATGTCTGTACCCCACTCCAGTGGCCACGACCATAATAAATAGCAATATCTACATCGTCAGAAAGTGAGTTTTCATCCTGATCTTGCGCTTTAATTCGCACGTCGATTTCTGGATGTAATTCATTAAATAAACTAAGTCTGGGCACTAACCATTGAATCGCAAAACTTGGCGTTAAACTTACCGTGAGTGACCCTTTCGCACCTCGGGCAAGTAGTTTTTCTGTGGCATCAATCAGCTGAGTAAAAATTTCTTTTATATCTAAAAAGTAACCTTGCCCTTCTTCGGTTAACAGCAAAGAACGATTCTTACGTAAAAACAGCTTTAACCCTAAATGCTCTTCAAGGGTTTTAATTTGATGGCTCACCGCAGCCTGCGTTACATATAGCTCTTCTGCTGCTTTTGTAAAGCTCAAATGGCGGGCAGCGGCTTCGAAAGCTTTTAGTGCATTTAAAGGAGGTAAACGACGAGACATAAACACCAAACTTAGAATTAGTTTTTCTTATGCGTCGATTATAGCGATACAAATAAAAAAAGGCG
>NZ_PNCZ01000061.1:0-63394 GCF_005887425.1 Pseudoalteromonas sp. S2721 | reverse complement strand
AATATTTCGCTGGCGTTTTAAATACGAATACCAATCAACTTAACAACGCGGTGTATTATTCAGGCCAGCTTTGCGTCCCATCAATTGCAACTTCTGTTTGATTTAACGTCGTACAATAGCCGGTGGCAGATGAGGCATAGTAAACATCACCTAATACCGTGTAGTTTTTCGCTTTAACCTGCTGTTTTGCTTTGTCTGACGTTGCCATGCCCCACATGCTGAAGTAGTTGCTCAAATCGAGCTCGGTTGCTTCTGAAACTGCGATTAGGAGCCAATCATTGTTGCCTATGCTTTGTGCCTCTGACAAGCTGTAGCTTGAAAAGCCAAGTGTATCTTTTTGTGCCTGCCAATTAGTCTCGCTGTTATCAGCTAGATTAAACGCACGCTCCAAAATGTGTAAGCGAGGGTATAAATGCCAGCCGTTTTCAAGCTTATTGTGTGCCTGTGCGGCCATCATAATTTGTAAATAAATAGCGTGACTTTGCGACCACTCTGACATCGCCAAATCTTGCATATAAGCAAATGCGTCTGCGCTTTGTTTACTGGCTTGTAAATGATCGAACAAGTTCTCGAATGGCAAGTTTTGGCACGATGCCGAAAAGCCGGTTTCATCTTCAAACTTCGACTTACTGTAGTAGGAGTAAAAGTTGGTATTTGAATGGCCACCAAACCCTTCGATACGGAAGCGCCCTTTCTCAAGACCATGCCCTAACTCATGGATATCGCCATGCCCTGTTGGATTAAAATTCCAACCTGCGTCATACGGATTGCCCGAACAGCCCCAACCACAGGTCGGTTGGTCTGCATTCATATGTTTTACAATATCAATTGTTTGTACTTCAATATTGCGTTCACTCGCAAAGTCATGAATTTCGCTAACCACATCGATGCCCAGCCCTTTGAAACCAGCAAGTACATGCGGATAGTTATGGGTATAACGCTCTACTGCATGGGCGAAGTCAGACGCTACAGGCCAATAACCATCGTTAATTGAAATACGCATTTTCTCGAGCTTTGAATGCACTTCAAAGCCACCGGTTGCGACCTCAGCCCAATCATAGTCACCCTTTTCAAGCAACTCAGCAAAGCGCTCATCATCACTGCTGCTACGCCAATACGGGTGCTCACCTACATTGCTAAATTCAAAGCTGACATCTAAATCATTTTGATCAAACTCAATTTGAATTGGCCCACCATAAGGTGACGTAAAATAGACCGTTTCATTTGTCTCTATAGGGACATGAACCGACTGCAATTTAGCGGGTCGATTATAGCCATTGCTGCTCATATAATGTGTTGCGCCATCGCGCAGAGTATTAACAAACACCTTGGTATTCACTGCTTGATTATCGGTGCGTTTTATAGCAAACGTTTGCCCCGGCAAGGCATACACACCCGTTGAGCGAAAATACGCCTTACTCTGCATATTCACGGTGACGGTTTTAGGTGTTACATGACTAAAATCACTACGGCTGAAATTCCCCATATCAACTTGAAGTGGGTTAACTTTACGTATATTTAATACCGCATGATCAGTAAACAGGGCACGAAAGAAGCTTGTATTATCGGTGCTTAGTTTATCCATCGGGAAGCTCACTACTTGGCGATAATGATCTGCAAGCAGCGCCAGTAACTGATAAAAGCGATAGCCTTGCTCAGTAAAGATATCTGTTTTAGCTTGGTCAAAACCTCTAAACACCGAATTAATGATCGTTGCCGCATCACTAAACTGTTGCTGATATTGGCTTTCAGCTGGACAGCTTCGATTATCGCAAGCACTTAAATCAACACTAAATTCGCTGCTTTTAAAGCGGCTAAGTAAGTCTTTAATAGTTTGCGCATCAGTTGGCAAGCTGTCGTTGATAGCAATTGGGTTCCAATTTGCCAATTCTAACCGGTGCCAGTAGTTATCACCTGCAACGCTCACATGGAGTAATTCAAATAGCGCTTTACCTAGTGCCGTTTGACTACCATCACGCTGAATATAGATCACTGCAATATCATTTGCTTGCGCTTGCTTTACTGCAGCCACAACATTATCAATATTTAATCCTTCACGCTCATGCTGAGAGATAATCAGGATATCCGTGTCAGATGTTAAACACGCTGCTAAAGCGTCGTTGTCACAACTTGCATTGTCGTTATAGCTCACCATGCCTTCATATTGACTATCAAACCACTCTCGCGTTTTGATCCTATCTTGAAAGTAATAGCTTTGATCTAGTTGTGCTAATACAAGTTTGAGTGGCTGCTCTGCGGTTATTTCTCTGCCAGCTAACCATGTGGTGCTGTTTTTCAAAAACTGAGTCATTTGCTCGTTAATGGTATTTCGATAAGGATTACTACCAAATACCAAGTAACGGCCTTGCTCACCATCACTAGTCCCGACTACAGCAAGATTTCTAATTTTTGTCTCGTAGCCATCTTGCCAACTATTGTTGGTAAGTAGTAGCGGCTCATTGAATGGATACGTGGCATTTAATAGCGTTGCATCCCAAGTTGGATACCAGCTTAATTCATCAAGGGTGGAGCTTGAGCCAAACCCAAATAAGCTATTTTTAATGCTTTGAAAGCGCGCTTTGTGGGTATCAATTTCATTAAGTGTCGCATCAAGAAGTAATTCGCTGTTTGGCACAACCAGCGCATTACCCGCTTCGAGTGCCTCGGCCACATAACTTTGAGTAATGTTTAACACAAACTCGAAGCTAGTCTCTGTACGTGAATCAGAGGCTGTGATTGTGAATTTATGTTCACCAAGTTCTTCATTACTCGCGGTGCCTGATAAGATGCTAGTTTGCTCATCAAAACTTAGCCACGTTGGTAAACCTGTTACGGTTAAGCTCACATCATCGTTGTCTGCATCGTTGCTGACTAACTGCACACTCAATGCCTGCTCAGCACGCACTTCACTACTCAGTGGAGAAACCACCGGCGCTAAGTTTGCTCTGGCAGCGATGTTAAATGTTTGCTCTGCCTGCTGCGTCACTTTGCCATCTGAATAACGAAAACGAATTTGCTGTTCGCCCGTATTCGCAAACAAGGGCGTGCCGCTAAAACTGAGGTTAGTCGCATCAAAGCTAAGCCAATCAGGTTTACTAACTTCACTTATTACCACAGTGTCATTTTGTGCATCAGTAAATGTTAGCTGGTAAGTATAAGCTTGGCCTTCATTGCTATCCGATGGTGTAGACGTGAGCGTTGGCGGCGTATTTTCGACAAGCTTGGCTTCTACATTAATATCAATCAAAAGCTGGGCAGACAGCTGCCCATCAGTGACCGTAAACTCAATGTTTGCATACTTACCTGCTTGCTCTGGCGTGCCACTGATACTTGCTGAGGCTTCATTAAAACTTAGCCAACTTGGTAAGTTTGTTACAGACAAAGTAAGAGGGTCATTATCTGGATCAGAGACTTCAGGACTAAAGCTTAAGGTTTCACCAACACGTAAAGTCTGTGATTGACCACTGATTTGCGGCGCTTGATTTTGTGGTGTTTCGGTTACAGGAGGGGTTGTTGTTTGTTTTTCATCTGAGCCTGAGCCGCCACAAGCAGCAAGTGTTAGCAATACAGCCGAGCATAATAGCGAGCGTTTGCACAAAGAGTAAGGTGCGTTCATTGAGTTCTTATCGGTATGGTAAACAATTTTTTAACATTATAAGCCGATACTACAAACTAATATCTCGGAAAAAATACGTAAATTGATATCGCTGTCATTAATTGTTTAAACCATAAAAAGCCCCATGAAGGGGCTATTTAAAGGTTACGAGCTTGGGTTTGCAAAATCGGGTCTGGGTAACTTTTCGAGTATGGCGTATAAATAAATCACCACAATGCAAAGCCCTCCCGCTGCGAAAAATAACGTTGGGCCATCATAATAGTCTAAAATTAAACCACCTCCTAGTGGCGCTAAAGCAAACCCTAAATCATAAAACGAAGCTGCGCCAAAGTAGGCACCACGAAGATGTGAAGGCGCCAACCTATCAAGGTGAACGTTCATCGTCGGAAACAAAATGGTTTCGGCCAAACTCATCACCACTATCGCACCAATCCAGCCCCAGAATAAATCGATTGGATTAAGTGCTAGCCAAAACTGCGACACCATCAATAGCACCAAGCCAATTTGAATGCGCACCGTTAGGCTAAATCGCGCCATCATTTTTAACAGCAGAAATTGACTTGAAATGATCACTAACGCATTGGTAAATATCAGCGCTGAAATCAATGCAAGTAGGTCGGGTGCCTCTGCACGAGTTAGGTATTGTATGAGTGAACTATCCATTTGCGCATAAATAAACATGCACATAATATTGGCTAAAATTAAACACTGCAGCAGCTTATCTGCAAATAGAATACGTAAGATTTGCTTGCCTTGTACAGCTGGTTTTTTCTCTTCAGGCTCGTCGATTGCGGCAGTACTTTTGGCGGCTTTATCACTAAAATTAAAGCCCCAAACAAGCAGCACTAATAAAATAGCAAATGCCCCTGCGGTAATATAAAAGCTCGACTGCTCACCGGTTAAACCTAGCCATACCCCAGCTAATGGGCCCACCGCACAGCCCACATTAACAATAAAGTACAGCGACTGCATGGCCAGCTCACGAGTTTGTGCATCATCAATAATATCGCCAATTGCCGCACTGGTTAATGGTCGCCAAAGCGCAGTCGCAATCGAGCATAAGGTCATCACAATCACATAACCGGCCACGGTTTCTACCTCAGCCAACAGCGAGAAAGAAATGATATACAGCACGCCGGTAATGTACATCAGCGTATGCCGGCCCACTTTATCGGATAGGCTACTGCCAATAAAACTGGTAAACACCGAAATCACCGCAGCACTGGTAAGTACCAAGCCGACTTCTGTTGCCGATAAAGCAAACTTTTCGTACAAAATCACCGCGAGAAATGGCCATACCATGTAATAGCTGCCACGGGTAATAAACGAGCCAAATAAGAAGATCCACATAAGCACAGGAAACTGCTTAAAGCGCGCTAAAGAGATGTCTGAATTCATTATTTTAATTTTTATGGTGATGATGGAAGCACTATACATTAACAGGCTTTAAGATTGTAAATTGACTTCGCTTTAATCATCTTATTTTACTAATCAACAAAAACATAAATAGAAAAAAGTTGTAACAACTGTAAATGCAACTTGAAAAAGATTAATCTAAATAAGAATAATTATTGATTGTATTTTTCATTTCTGTACTATACGCAGCGTCCCTCAAAGGGATAACCTACAAAAAGAACTGGAACCCTACAATGAAATCAATAAAACCAAGCTTACTGGCACTTGCCATAGCAACACATTTTTCAGCCTTTGCTGATGACGCTAAGCCGAAACAAGATATGGAACGCTTAGTAATCACTGCAACAGGTTTTGAGCAAAAAGTTACCGAAGCACCTGCAAGTATTTCAATTATCACCAATGAAGATATTAAATCTCATGCCTTCACCTCAGTACTTGATGCTGTGCAGTATTTAGAAGGTATCGACATTGGCACAACTCGTGATAAAACGGGCCAAGGCAGTGTGAGTATGCGTGGTTTAACAGGTGAATACACCCTGTTACTAATTGATGGTAAACGCCAAAATAACCATGGCGACATTTACCCAAACAATTTTGGTGGCAACGCGTTTAACCACGTACCACCGGTTGATGCGATTGAGCGAGTTGAAGTAATTCGCGGTCCTGCATCAACACTTTATGGTGCAGATGCGCTGGGTGGTGTAATCAATATCATCACTAAAAAGCACACTGACAGCTGGAGTGGTGCAGTATCTTTTAGCCGTTCACTACAGCAAAACGATGATTTTGGTGATGACATTACCACTGACTTTAGTGTGATGGGCCCGCTAATTAAAGACGTATTAAGTTTAGGTGTGCGCGGCAGTGTTTACGAACAACAAGCATCATCGCCAACTTTTGAACCAGCGACCGATCCTAATGGTGTTGTACATACTCGTTCATTAGGCTTTGGCAGTGGCGGTCGTACCGTTGATAACACAAATGAGCAGTATGGTTTTACGTTAACTTATACCCCGTTTGAATCTCATCATTTACGTTTTGATTATGACAATTCAAGCCAAGTGTACGACAACACACCAAGCTACGACATTGAGTCAGGCACAATTACTTACCCACTTGGTACTAAAGATAACATTGAGTCAATTTGGCAAGATCGCCGCGGCCAAGTAAACCCGCGCGCAGGTTACGCCGCAGACCAAAAGTTTGACCGTGAATGGTGGTCACTCAGCTACGATGGCGAGCTTGACTGGGCAACGGTAAAAGCCTCTGTGTCTTATGTTGATACGCAAAACAATGGCCGTACTTTACCACTGAGTGTAAGCGAGCGATTAGAGCTGCAAGCCATGTACGATGGTACTGGCGAATACGAAGGAATGGACGAGCAAGCACGTAAAGACTTAGCTGAAGAAACATTCTTACCACGCCCTGCTCGCCCACTTGAAAGCAGCCAATATACCTATGACTTACGTTTTGATATTCCAATCGAGGGGCGCTTTGGTAGCCATAACCTAGCAGTTGGTGGCCAGCTTATCGACGGTGAATTAAAAGACGGTGTATTTGGTCTTGAAAGTGATCAAGCTGGCAAAGTACAAGAGCAAAACATGTACTCAATCTTTGCCGAAGATAACTGGATGGCAACTGATAACTTCACCTTTACACTTGGTGCTCGTTACGATGACCACGATGTATTTGGTAGCCAAGTATCACCTCGTGTTTACGGCGTATATAACTTATCTGACACTTGGACCTTAAAAGGTGGTGTAAGTACAGGTTACAAAACACCAAAAACAACTGACCTTTATGACGGGATCACCGGATTTGGTGGCCAAGGCACAAGCCCATTTGCAGGTAACCCTGAATTAGAACCAGAAACCAGTGTTAACTCAGAAGTTGCACTTTACTGGACTTCACTTGATGGCGATCACAACATTAACGTGACTTACTACAACACCAAGTTTGAAGACAAAATTGCCAGCGGCGATACAATTTTAAGTTGTGAGCAAACTAACGACGTACGTCCATGTGTGAACCTAGGTCAATACGATCAGCTTGGCTACGATAGCTACAGCCAAAAGATCAATATCGACGAAGTAGACCTTCAAGGTGTTGAAATTGCTGGTCAATACACAATCACTAAAACAGTGTCTGTTAACGGTAACTACACCTGGACTGATAGCGAACAAAAGAGCGGTCCTGAACAAGGTCAACCATTAACTAACTCAGCTGAGCACATGGCAAACCTTACCCTAAACTGGGAAGCGACAGACTTTATGAACTTATACCTACAAGGTGTATATCGTTCAGACCGTTACCGCGGTTGGGATAACGTGCACGATAAAGCGCTGTATTACAAAAACTACAACCTACTTAATTTAGGTGCGCAGTTTTATGTAAATGAGTACGTGCAAATCAATGCCCGTGTAAACAACCTATTAGACGAAGATTTCACCTCATATAGTACTAGCTATACCGACCTAAATGGCGATGGTGAGTACGAATACCTAACAGGTCGCGGTGTAGTTAGCGAAGTTACATTCACAGACGACTACAACGTTAAAGATAAAGGCCGTAACTTCTGGATTGGCGTTACGGCTTACTTCTAAGTAAACTCCCTGAAAATAGACAGCATGTAGTCATATGCTGTCTATTTTTCTTACTGTCACTAAATTGCCAACTTCACACATTAAGCTGATGGTACCTGCGTAAGCCTATTTGTCAGTTTATGGAACATATCCTTACAGCCAGCGGTATCTGTATTAGTTATCAAGATGAAGGCGATAAAAATGCGCCGGTGATCATCTTAATTATTGGCTTAGGTGCTCAATTTACCGTTTGGCCAGAGTCGCTATATTTTGGCTTGGTCGAAAAAGGCTTTCGGGTTATTCGTTTTGATAATCGTGATGCAGGGCTATCCTCATCGTTAGATGAGTTAGGCAAGCCGAGTCTCGTAAAGCATTGGCTTAGCCGCAGATTACCCATTCGCGCAAAGCTGCCCTATTCGCTCGATGACATGGCTCGCGATGTAAAAGAATTAATGGATGCACTGGCTATCAAAAAAGCGCACTTAGTGGGGGCGTCGATGGGTGGCATGATTGCGCAAATTGCCGCGGCAAAGTATAAAAAACGTGTACTGAGCTTAACTTCAATTATGTCGAGTAGCTCGCCCTTATCGTTTTCGGGTTCAAACATTAACCTGCTAGTAAAGCTCGCTAAAATACGCCCCCGAAGCAGTAATAAAGAAGCCGCGATTGATTACAATGTTAGGCTCAACCAACTCATTGGCAGCCCAGCCTACCCACAAGATGAACACGCTTTATACGCCAACGCTGAACGCTATATTGAGCGGGCCCACACAAATCAAACAGGCTTTAAACGTCAGCTTGCAGCCATTGCCGCAACGCCTTATCGCGAGCAATTACTAAAAAAGATTAAAGCGCCCACGTTAGTAATTCACGGCAGTGCTGATCCTGTTATGCCGCTGTCTGCGGGTATCAACACCGCCCTGTTAATAAAGCGCAGTAAGTTAAGAGTCGTGCCCGGAATGGGCCATGATTTTCCGCCCGCTTTAATGAAAAAAATGACTAAGTGGATAGCTAAACATGCCGCTAAAGTCAGCGCCAAAAAAGCCGCTAAAAAACCCTAAAAGCATGATAGAATTATCATACAATTTATAAGGTTAGCGTTTTATGTTACGTGTATTTTTTAGTCTATTTTTAATCATCCCTTGGTTAAGTTTTGCCGGTGTGTCACTGAGCGAGCAGCGCATTATTTATCAAGGCGAAATTAATGCCAAAAACAATCAACATGTTGCACAGCTTTTGGCTGAGCAGCAAAACATAAACAGCATACAAATCACCAGTGGTGGCGGAAACATTGATTTAGGTATGGATCTCGCCGAATTGATTTTGGCGCATAATTTAAAAGTTCATGTAAAACAATTTTGCTTTTCGTCGTGTGCTAATTACGTATTACTTGCAGGAAACCCTACCACCATAGCTAAGAACGCCATTGTCGGTTGGCACGGCGATGCCGCTTCAGCTCGCTGGCGAGATAGCGATATTGATGCCATGGTAAGCCATTTAAAAGAGCCAGAAAAAACAACCAAGTGGCAGGCTTTGCGCACTCAATACGATGAAATAATCGCAAAAGCCATGGCTCGTGAAAAAGCCTTTTATGCAAAACGCGGAGTTAATCATGACTTGCTAACGATTGGTTTATCTAAAGAGCTAAAACGTGCAGCTGTGGCACAAAAAGCCAGAGGCTGGAGCTACTCAAAAAAAGCACTCAATACACTGAATGTGAATAATATTGAGTTTGCAGATTGGCAGCCCCGCTCAGCAAAGAACTTTCCGTTACTAATAATTAGTGACCTTGGGGATTAGCTTTTGTAATCACGGATATAACGGTAATCAAATTCGGTGTCATCAAGAATGTCGCAATAATCACGAAAATCATTACTCTGCATTTGCTGAATATCGATGATCACCGACTGCTCTGTTACGAGTTTTTTAAAGCTTTGCAATAGCGTACGTCCTTGCTTTGCATCTATATGGCAACCGAATTGATAAATATCATATAGCCGAGCGAACTGATCACCGCTCTGCCATGAGTGCTTCACCACGCTCAAAAGCAAGCATTCTTCCCAGAATAAATTGCGCTCTAGGTTCATTTTTATGTTCAACCAGATAACGTAAAATAGTTTCTGATTTAAATGTATCTTGTGGAAAATTCCCCTGATAAACGCCTCGCTCATCAAAGTGACGACCCGAATAGTAGGCAAAAGCATAGCTAAATGCTTTTTTGTCAGACAAGGTTGCAAGAAACTCATCATCTGTTGGAATATGTTTTGCTCTAAACTTAGCTGCTTGATGTTGCTCTTGCTCCACCTGTTTTTCAACAAATAAATACTGCTGGTGAGCAAATGCACCAACGGCGCCTGCAAAACTCAAACATGATGTAGCAATTAGGGTACTCGGTAATACTACCAACCAATGATTTTTAATTTTTTTATACCCTGCCAGCTCACCGGATTCATACACCTCAGCAAATAACTTATGGTCAATAAATGGAATGCTCTTACGTGCAATAAATGCTGCTGACCAAGAGCCAAGTGCAAATAACAAAGCATAAATTGATAAAGACAATGTACCGCTGATCAAAACCTCTGAACTGAGCGCAACAGCGATTACAGATAGGTATGCAATAAGTGAAATAACTGAAAAGATACGATCATAGCCACGCCCATGAATACGAACGGCTAGGCCAACGAGTACGCCGCTAATCACTAACATTACTGGCCCAATAGCACTTTTAATTGAAAATACTGTGATCCATAAAATAATGATTGGGATACTCCAGCACGCTACGCCGATTGCGGCTGCAAGTGGACTTTGCTTAACTAGTTTTGCTTTAACTTGCTCTCGACTCTGCTCAGTAACAGACATATCAACTCCATTTTCGTTTTATTATTATTTTCCTGTGAAACAAAGTGATTCTAACTAGAACAGCTGATTATAAAAAGAGGAACATAAATTTTCGTGATACAAAAAAAGCCACCTCGCAGTGGCTATTTAAAATAGACTTTAATTAAACACTAAATTGATGCCATGGGCCTGTTATAGCAAGTGTTTTTGAAGGTGAGTAAACGTTCACAAACAAAGTGCTACCATCGGGTGAAAAACAGGCACCAGCCAGCTCAGTTTGCGCCACTAAGCGGGCAAAATTATAAACTTGGCCTTGGGGTGTCACACCACGAAGATGATTATCAACCACATCGGTGTATTGGTCTTCACAGACAATTAAGTGACCATTAGGTGACACGGTTAGGTTATCGCCAAAGTTGTAGAGAGTTTTGCTAGTACTTTCTACAAACAACGAGATCTTACCAGGTTGCTGTGCTTCTTTATCTGTGCCCTCAAATTCTGATGGCTGATATTTCATAACCTGACCAAGTTGTTTTTTACCACCATTGGTACAGCAAAAATAAAGCTCTTTATCACCCCAGTGAATACCTTCACCGCGAGCAAACAATGCTGCACCTTCTTTGTAGCCGCGTAGGCGTAGGTCGTCTTTCGGGCTTTCAGGGTTATCTAGATTGACCCACTCAACCTCAAGCTCTTGATGTAGCCCCATGGCTTTATCATTCCAGTTACGGCTATCGAATTGTGGCTTACCTTTTACCACCATCGCTTGTAATTGCCCGCCTTTATGCAGCTTGCCATATTCATTTGGAATAAAACGATAAAAGACGCTATCACCTTTATCTTCAGTTAAATAAACAATGCCCGTACGCGGATCAACGGCAGCCGCTTCGTGGTTAAATCGACCCATGGCTTTTAATGGCTCAGGTTTAATTAAGCCTTTGCTATTTGCGGGTACTTCAAAAATATAACCATGATCTTGGTTAAATCCATCGGCTTTGGTATCTGTGGTTTCTTCGCACGTAAGCCAGGTGCCCCATGGCGTAATACCGCCAGAACAGTTACGAATAGTGCCGACCAATGACAAGTATTCTTGCTCTTTTTGATGGGTTTTTAAGTTATAAACGATATGACTTGTGCCACCCGGTAACGCCACACCGTCACTGTTAGTATCAAAAGCCAGGGGCGTTTTATGGTTGGCAATACTTGCTTCAGCTTTCGCTAAATCTTTTGGTTTGAGCTCATGGTTTCGCACTAATGCAACGCGGTCATTACCAAGCGCTAGACAGCCCATGCCATCAGCTTTGTCCGGTACTGTAAACCCATCAGACATTTTCTCACTTAGGCTTGAAACTACTTGATAACTAAAGCCCTCGGGTAAGTCGAGCAATTTATCTGGATCAGGAATTAACGGACCAAAGCCCACAGCCGTTGTTTTTAAATCACCTAACGACACTTTACCTATGGCACTTTTTGATAATCCTAAAAAGGCTAATGTGCCCGCCCCTACTAAAAATTCTCGACGTGAAACCATGCTAACTCCAAGCTCAAAACCAGCTTTATCATACAAATAAAAAAGGCATTATATAGCAATGAAACTATAAAAAGTTACATTATCACAATATTCACGAAATTGTCATAAAGCACTACTCTTTGATGATTGCTAGTTGCTCATTAGGTAGCAGCACAATTAAGTAACCACGCTGCTCTAAGTTACAAAAATCAAATTCAAAACCGGCAATTTGTAAGTCACTAGCGCAATGAGTTAACGGTATATAAGCTGTTGCTGTTGCTTCAGTTAATTCACTATTAGCAAGTTTATAGCTGTAGTTCGTATTGCCGATAAAACTAACCAGCCTAACCACAGGGTAATCACCACTATCTACAGCCTCAGTGCGTGCTAAAAAAGCCAGTTTCAGCGTTTCGCCATCCATATAAATGATCACATAATTAGCTATATCACTAACAACCCACTTTTGTAGATGAGCTTTTATTTCAGCATCATAAAAAGCTGCAAAGCCAACCTTTCCGACCACAGAACGCTTAAAGTTAAGCTTTTCAAAACCACCGTAGCCATCGATTGATTGTTGGAAGTTCTGCTCCTTATAAATTGCGCTTGTTGGTGTGTTGTTTCGTAGGTTCATCATATAAAAATCAACCGGGTACTCGCTAAAGTTATAAACATAATAGTCACTTTCATAGACACCTTGGTATAAATCGTCTTCGTCAAACACTTCCTCTTCAGCGCTATTGCAACCAGTTAGTAAGAGTAAAATGCATAATCTCAGTAGATAATTCATTGCTCATCCCTTTTTCTAAAAACGATAATTTATAGTTGCAGTGAATTGCTGCTTGGCAGTTTCTCCCACGAGCGGGCTTTTTTTGATAGTTGAGTCAAGTTGCTCATACCGAAAGCTCGTAAAAACAGACCACTGCTCATTAAAAACATAAGTCAGGTTTAGCGAGGTAAATGGGTTAAGGGCTGCACTTGGCTGATATTCATATCTGCCAAACTCAGGGGCGATATTGCCATTAGCTATGCCATACAGGTATTGAGTGTATTTTTTATCTTGCCAATAAAAACCGAGATCAGCACTTAGCTGTAACCCTAATCCTTGGCCATAAATCGGTAGGTTATAGCGGGCAAGAAACGTAAGTCCATCGGAGTGATTCGAAATATCTTGCGCTAAACGAACAAAAAGCTGTTTATATTGCAGCTGAGTTCTGAAGGTTAGCTCACCTTTGCCGTCTTTATAGTCAGTGAAAACCTCATCATCCGACAACTCATCACTAAAGATTAAACTGCTATCGTAGGTTTCATCTCGGAGACTAAGCCCCATTGACGCTTCAAATTCTGCGCCTTGTAAAAAGGCATATTGCACTAAGCCATATTTAGGCCCTATGCGCCAGTTGCCTTTTCGGGCGTTGAAGTATGGCAAGACCATGGTTTGAATATCGTGATCTCGCCATGCTGTATCAATAGCCAATTGTGCAGCACCGACCTCCATTTGCCATTGCTGTGATTGCTCATCGGCCTTGGCATCATCAACAAATAATGCTGCTAAACAATAAGCTACAATCAACAGATAAGAAAAAAGACTATTTCGCAGAAATTCATGTTTGGTCATGATAATGTCCCTATATTGGTGTTTTAATGCAGTTTAACGCCTCACCATTAGGACTGACTTGCTGCAAATGTCACATATTTAATCGTGACATTTGTCATATACATAAACGAATAATTGCGGATTAAACTAAGCGTATGAACAAACTCTTGCAAACGTTGCTACATCGAAGCGATTTTATACTCTCAGCAATCACCTGGGGGTTTGTGTTTATTTATACTCTGCACGCTTGGTCGCAAAGAGCAGAGTCGGCGCAGCTAAGTTTTAGTACAATAAATACGTTTTTGATCAGTGTGTTATTTATAAGCTTTTTTGCTTTTTTAATTTATTTTGAGTTTTTCAGATCACGATTTAAGCACTATCAAACCCGTATTTTGAACTTCACTATCGCTAATGTTGTGCTATTGATGTGGCTATTTAATATTGGCTTTGTTGCAATTCTATTGATCATCTTCTTAGTTAAATTCAGCGATTACGAGCCAAACAAAGCCAGCCTCTATTTACTCATTTGCCTGCCCTTTTTGATGGCGCTGACGCTTCACTATGGCTTTGATAAGCAATTTGTATTGCTCAACGGGTTGGCTTTCACTTTATACAATAGCTTTGCCTATCGCTTTGCTACTCGGCTTATTTCTGAGCGTAAAGCCAAAGATCAAGCAGCCCATTTATTACGTGAATTGAAAGCAACTCAAGCGCTTTTAAACGACACCGCAACTCGCGATGAACGTATTCGTATTGCCAGAGATTTACATGATACCCTTGGCCACCACCTTACAGGACTCAGTATTCACTTAGAAGTCGCCAATCACTGTGCTAATCATGAAGCACCAAAACACATAACTAAAGCACAGCAAATTACCCGCTTGTTATTAAATGATGTGCGTGACTCTGTCTCGTCAATGCGAGAAAACCAAACCATTGATTTACATGCATCGCTTAATTCACTGTGCAGCCATGTTACAGGCTTAAATGTCACACTCAATTACGATGAAAATATAAAAATAAGTGATACGTTATTGGCACAAACGTTATTTCATACTGTGCAAGAAGCGATTACGAATTGTATTAAACACAGTGATGCGACCGAGCTGTCGGTAAGCTTAGACCTCCAAGCTGATTCAGTGCATCTCACTATTTATGATAACGGCGGCGAAATGCCCAAGCTGAACTTAGGCAATGGCTTAACAGGCATGCAAGAGCGCTTAGCTTTAGTGCGAGGGGCAATCGAGTTTGAACAAAATAATAATGGGCTTGCGATTGCTGCAACGTTACCTCATAAACTTAATCCACATACTTTGGCGTAAAAAATGATTAGGGTATTACTCGTTGATGACCAAACATTATTAAGAGAAGGCTTAAAAAGCTTACTCGCCCTTAAAGCAAGTATTCAAGTCGTGGCTGAGGCTGACAATGGCCAAACGGCTCTTGAGATGCTCAAGCAACATTCTATTGATGTTGTACTCCTTGATATTCGCATGCCTATTCTAGACGGTATTGGCGTACTGAAAAGTATGCAAGCACAACAGCTGAGGCAACCAGTACTGGTACTCACGACCTTTGATGATAGTGAACAAGTGCTAGAATGTATTCGCTATGGCGCTAAGGGTTATGCGTTAAAAGATATTAATTTAGAGCGCTTGGTCAGCGCCATCGAAACACTTGCTAAAGGTGGCTCAGCGCTAGCTCCTGCGATCACCGAGCGAATTTTGAATAAGCCCACTAAAACAACCGATACTTCTTTAGCAACTCCTGATAAATTAAGTAAAAGCGAGCTTAGAGTGCTCAATTTAATCGCTGCAGGCTATTCAAATAGTGAAATCGCCGAGGCACTTTATAAGTCTGAAGGGACTATCCGTAATCAAGTGTCTTTTATTCTCAGAAAGCTAGATGTACGTGATAGAACCCGTGCAGCATTAAAAGCAATTGATCTAGGTTTGATATAATTACAAATCATTTTTAATCTCATTAAGCTTTTATCATACAAGTAAATCGCTTAAACTAAGGCTTAAATTATTTTTAAGAAGCAACCGCTATGTTCCTAAAATCAAAAACATTTATTGTATTCTCATTGGCGCTTTTAAGCTTTAGCCAGCACGCCTTTAGCTTACAGTTTGGCAATCAAGTCGACAGTGACAAACTCATTAAAATTTCGACTGTTATGGCCTCACCAGACGATTACCTTGCAAGTCCAATTACCGTGGAAGGGACTATCACTGGGGTTTGCGAAAAACGTGGTTGCTGGATGACGCTCGCATCAGACAAACGCTTTGAAAACTTACGTATCAAAGTTGAAGATGGCGACATGGTATTCCCGATGACGGCTAAAGGCAGTAAAGCTATCGTAACTGGTAAGCTCGATAAAATTCAGCTTAGCCTTGGCCGCACTAAAGCGTTACTTGCTCACAAAGCGCAGCAAGCCGGCGAAAGCTTTGATGCAAATTCAGTGACTGAAGCAATGGCTATTTATCAGCTCGTACCGAGCGGAGTTGAAATCATTGAGTAATAAATCAAGTATCAACTGGTTTAAGTTAAACAGAAACTTACACCGCGATATTGGTTATTTTTGTGTTGGTTTAGTGATTATCTTTGCGGTTTCTGGCATTGCAGTGAACCACAAAGATGATTGGAACCCAAACTACAAAGTAAGCCACCAGCAAATCAGTGTGAGCGATGAAACTTGGCAATTAGATAATGACGAGTTGCTGATTGAACAAATTATCTCTCATGCTGATGTAAGCGAGCCGGTAAAGGCCTCTTATTGGGTGTCGCCGCAAGAGTTTAAGGTGTTTTTAAAAAACGGTAACAATCTCAGCCTTAAACTTAATAAAGATATCATAAGCTATGAAGCCATTGAGCCTCGTCATGTATTTCAAGCATTTAACCGTTTACACTTGAACGAGACAAACGAATCGTGGGTTATTTTTTCTGATATTTTTGCAGGGCTGCTGCTGTTTTTAGCGATCAGCGGCTTGTTTATGATCAAAGGTAAAAATAGCCCATGGGGCAGCCGCTCAGTTTTAGTCATTGGCGGTATGCTGCTCCCCGCTGCTTATGTGTTTTTATAAACTAAAGTTCCCTGTTGCCGTTCTCGCTAAGAGCGATGGCAACTTTTTTAATTAATTTAATACTCACCAAATTTGTAACACAGTCTTTCTTAAAATAACTATTCGCAGAACCCTCCCTTTGCTTACGCATTTTATAGCAGCTCAAAGTGTGTTTACTTAGCTCTTAAAACCTCTCACCTACCTATTATTGTTTTTTTAAATGATGGCTTTATTGCTTTTATTTGTGAGCATTTTCATCGAAAAAGCAAAAAATGCTGTCAAACAGAACCTGAAAAAGGGACTAACTTAGTCATAATTTATGACTAAATGGCAATTATTTATTACTAGATAAATTTAAAAACAAAACACTTTCAACTTATTAAAGGTAATTAAATTGTAAAGTAAATTAATGATTTATTATTATTGATATTGATAATCACTATCATTACGATCCCGATTCAAATTAACCAAGAAGGAATTGAGTCGTGAATCAATTAGCCCCCGTGCTTAATGCTCATTCATCAATAAACGTTGATGAACAGCCCCATGCGTTTATTTTTAACGAAAATAATTTACTCAAATATGAGATGGCTTCAATGCAAACAATGTCGCTCATCCATCAAGCGCTGCGTTCTGCAAAACAAGTTCATTCTGGCGTCTGCCACAAAGAGCTCAGTAAACAAATAGCCAGAGTAGAACTAAATCAACCTCTCAATAACGTTGAGCAAGCGCTAAATGAAGTAAAATCGTTGTATTTAGATCATGCTGTCTATTTTCATCATCCAAAGTATGTTGCCCATCTAAACTGCCCCGTTGCTTACCCTGCGGTGATAGCCGAACAGTTATTAACTGCTATAAATTCTTCGTTAGACACTTGGGACCAAAGTGCTGGCGGGACGCTCATTGAGCAAAAGATAATTGACTGGAGTATCGAACGCATTGGCTTAAGTGCTACTGCCGATGGCATATTCACAAGTGGCGGCAGTCAATCTAATTTAATGGCATTGTTACTTGCTAGAGACCATGCAGCAGAGCGCTTATCAGGGCACCTTATTCGCGATTTTGGTTTAGGTCCAGATGCTCATCGCTACCGTATTTTTTGCTCTGAAGTCAGCCATTTTAGTATTCAAAAGTCAGCCGCTTTACTGGGCCTTGGCTATAACGCGGTTGTTCCGGTTACAGTTGATAAAGAGTTTAAAATGGACCTAGCCGCACTTGATGCAGCGATTGATGAGTGTAAAGCACAAGGCAATATTCCTATAGCGCTTGTTGCCACCGCAGGCACAACTGACTTTGGTTCAATAGACCCTATCGATAAGCTAAAAACGCGGTGCAAAGCTGATAATTTATGGCTTCATGTCGATGCCGCTTATGGCTGTGGACTACTTGCCGCTGATGATCACCGTCACTTACTCAATGGCATTGAACTGGCTGACTCAGTGACGTTAGATTACCACAAATCATTCTTACAACCTGTCAGCAGCAGTGCATTTATTGTTGCTGATAAAAAACAATTTAAACATTTAACTCATCATGCTGATTATTTAAATCCGTTTAACGACAACCCGCAAGCAGCGCCAAACCTTGTTGATAAAAGCATTCAAACGACTCGCCGTTTTGATGCCTTAAAACTTTGGCTAACTTTACGCATTATGGGCCACGAACAGATTGGCAAAGTGTTTTCTTCTGTTATGGCATTAGCCCGTAGTAGTTATGTGGCACTCAAACAAGACCCTGAATTTGAGCTAATTCACCAACCTGAATTGAGCACCTTAGTGTTTCGCTTTAACGATAAAAACCTCAGTGATGAGCAATTAAACCTGCTTAATTATCAAATTAAAGATGAGCTATTCAAACAAGGTGAGTGTGCCATTGCTCGCACCAAATTTAGAGGTATCAACTACTTAAAGTTCACGCTACTTAATCCAAACACACAGATTGAAGACATTAAAAGTATTGCAGCTGATATTAAAGCCTGCGCCTACAGCATCAAGGCACGCCTAAAAGTTGAGGAAACTAGCCATGAATAAAGTATACGATTTAATTGCCGTGGGTCTTGGTCCGTTCAACCTCAGTTTGGCATGTTTAGCGGAGCCAATTGAAACACTTGATTCGTTATTTTTAGAACAACGTGATGAATTTAATTGGCATCCAGGGCTGATGCTCGATGGCGTTACATTACAAACACCATTTATGTCGGATTTAGTCACATTGGCAGATCCAACCAATCCATACAGCTTTTTAAACTATGCGAAGCAACAAGGTAAGCTGTATCAGTTTTATATTCGAGAAAGTTTCTTTTTACTGCGCGAGCAATACAACCAGTATTGCCAGTGGGCAGCAAGCCAATTAAGTAACATACAGTTTGGCCATAAAGTCATTCACAGCCAGTTTGATCAAACAAAGCAGCTCTATGTACTCACTGTTGAATCTGCAAAGCAAACTAAAACGCTTTATTGTCGTCACTTGGTACTGGGCACAGGTCCCTCACCTTATTACCCACCTGCTGTTCAGGCTGAAGATACACAGCTCTGCCATGCCACTGAATATCTGTATAAACGGGATGAGTTAGTAAATAGCAAGAGCATCACTGTGATTGGCTCAGGGCAAAGTGCTGCTGAAGTATTTTATGATTTGTTGTGTGACATTAAACAGCATAACTACCAACTCAATTGGGTAACGCGAGCGCCGCGTTTCTTTCCTCTTGAGTACACGAAACTCACGCTTGAAATGACTTCTCCTGAGTATGTTGATTACTTTTATAACCTAGAACAGGCCACCAAACAGGAGTTACTAGCCAAGCAACGTAATTTATACAAAGGCATCAACTCAGAGTTAATTAATCAGATTTATGATCAGCTCTATCAACTTGATATTCAAGGTGTGAACCGCGCAAGGTTACTAACCAACAGCGAGCTCCTTAAAAAACAAGGCAGTAAGTTAGTTTTTAGACACAGTGAACAACAGGCTGAATTTAGCTTGCATAGTAATCAGGTCATTATGGCAACAGGCTTTAGTTATCAGTTACCCGATTTTCTAAGTGGCTTAATGAGCGAAATAAATTGGCTAGATAACGGGTGTTTTGCTGTTGAGCGGAATTACAGTATCGACAAGCTACAAAGGTTGTTTGTACAAAATGCTGAGCTACACAGCCATGGATTTGTAACGCCAGATCTGGGCATGGCCTGCTATCGAAACAGCCATATTTTGCGCTCAATTTTAGGTTATGCACCCTACCCTGTTGAAACACAAATTGCCTTTCAAGAGTTTGGTTTACCCGATGTTGTCAACGAAAAACAGAAGCAAATAGCATGAAACAGCCCGCATTAAAATCAAGCTTGGTGCTGCTGACGATTATTTCTGTTGTTTGCGACACCATGATTTTGCCCTTTTACCCGCAGTTTTTTAGTGCCCAATTTGGTTTGCAATCAAGTAATCACATTGGTGCCTATATCGCTGTTTGCTGCATCACTGTGATGTGTGCTTTTCCTGTATGGGCGAAAATAGCGCAGCACGTGCACGAGCTGTATTTATGGGTGATCACCCAAATAATGGCTGGGCTATTGGGTGTTGCGTGCTTTTACAGCGAAAACGTGTGGAGCTTTTGGCTGTTATCACAGCTGATGCTGGTATTTAAAGCCAGTTACCTGCTTATTTACCCCTTTGTTCTAAGTATCGAAGAAAAACAACAGCACCTCGGTGTCGTTGCTTTATTTAGTGTGCTTTTACACTTTGGCGGTATTGGCGGTGCTTTATTAGGTGGCTTAATCATTCAAAGTATTGAGCCACGCTTTTTATATTTAGTAATGGCTGCGGGCGACTGCTTACAGGTTATGCTCTGCTTATATTTAATTTACTTATTAAAAGTAAGCTACAAGCCACGGGAATTAAGCGCATCATCAGTAAAACGGCAGCGTTTCCCTGGCTACATTATTCGCTTAGGGGTTATATCTATGGGCGTGTACTTCAGCATGTTCTTAGCAACGCCATACTTTACGCTACTTTGGCAACAAGTAAGTGGTTTCAGCAATGCACTGTTAGCTGGCGCTGTGTTTGCTATCCCAGCTTGGGTTGCGCTTGTCATTTTGATTACAACCAAAAACAAACCTGCAACCAATAAGCACAGTAAAACAATCGCCTATGCACTTATATTAAGCAGTATCGGCCTATTTATACAACTTAGCTCACACTGGCAATGGCTTGTGCTCGGCCGTGTTGTATTTGCTATTGGGCTATTTTTACTGACCGTGCGTCTGCAAGTCATGCTGTTTGCAATGAGCGAACCACGCTTTTACTCAAGCGACTTTGCCAAGCTTCATTTTATGCAAAATATCGGCGTCATCTGCGCCTCATTTTTAGCGGGAGATTTAGTCTCTCGCTTTGAACTAAACACCCCATTACTGACGGGCTCTGTCGGCTTTGCCATCACTTTATGTTTGTTTTATCTACTTTTTTTACGCAACAAACATACCTCAACAGACCCTATTCACAGTTATTAATTTTTAAGAGAACACGACTATGAAAAATATTACTGAAACTCATATTAAGCACGCTTTGCTTGGTGATGTAAAAATCAGAACATTAAACCCTGAACACGATCTAACGACGATTACCCCTTGGCTTAAACACCCCCAAGCTCAATTTTGGGGAGCAATGGAACATTCACCCGAAGAGATTTTAGAATTTTATACAACACTCAATAAAGATGAGGCTCAACAAGCCTATTTGCTTGAAATAAACCAAACACCGATTGCTTTAATTGAGATTTACCAACCACACATACTAAAACTTGAGAACCACCTAGCGCTTAAAAACGGCGATTTAGGCATGCATATTTTACTCGCTCCAAAGCAGTTCTCTGTGGCAGGGTTTAGTCTTGCTGTTATGCAGTCGGTGTTAGAGTTTATGTTTAATACCCTCGCCTGTGAGCGAGTGATTGTGGAGCCAGATGTAGCCAATCATAAAATTCATCGTCTTAACTTAAAGGCAGGTTTCAGCCATCATAAAGTTATCAAATTGGGTGAGAAAACCGCATTACTTGGTAGTTTAGAAAAAGATCATTTTAATTACTTACAGCATCTTTCGTCTCGATTCGACACTTCACAGCAAGGTCCCGCAGTGCAACAAGCAACGCCATCTTGCAGTACCTCACATCTAGACCAACAAGCGTGGCAATACGCAAATCGTTTACTGATTGCCAAAATGCTCAGTGAGTTTTATCACGAACGACTGTTTAGCTACGACAGTGACAAACCTAACCATTACGTGTTGCATACCATGGGTGGGCAAAGCTATCAGTTTAAAGGTGAATCAATGCTGCTTAATCACCTACAAGTTGAGCCAAATAGCATTACTAAAATGGCGCTTGATCACAGTCAACCATTAGATGCTATTGCGTTTGTGCTTGAGTGTAATGACAAATTAAACATAGATAAATCAATGCTTGGCACCTATCTCGAAGAACTCGCGAGCACACTCAGTGGCTTTGCATTTAAATTTAAAAATAATCGCTATAGCGCTCAGCAATTAGCAGACGCAGATTTTCAAGTGATCGAAACCCAAATGACCATGGGTCACCCAAGCTTTATTGCCAACAATGGCCGGATTGGTTTTAACTCACAAGATTTTCACCAATATACGCCGGAAGCCGCAAACCCATTTCAAATTATATGGCTTGCGTGTCACAAACAGCACACCACCTTTAAAAGTACCGATGATTATAAATACGAGAGCTTGATTGCCGATGAGCTTGATTTAGCTGAGCGTTTACGCTTTGAAAAAGCACTGACTGAGCAAGGTTTAAAGCCAAGTGACTATCTGTTATTTCCTATGCACCCATGGCAATGGTTTAACAAATTAGCCCATGTTTATAGCTATCACATCTCGCAAAAACATATTGTCTGTTTAGGCTACTCACAAGATAGTTATTTACCGCAGCAATCAATTCGTACCCTGTATAACATCAGCAAACCGCACAAATGCTATGTTAAAACCGCCTTATCGATTTTAAATATGGGCTTTATGCGGGGCTTATCGAGCGCCTATATGAAAGTAACTCCGGCAATAAATCAATGGTTGTTCGACTTAGTAAACCAAGATAGCTATTTAAAATCTCTGAAGTTTCAACCTTTAAGAGAAGTCGCAACCCTTGGCTTTGATGAGCAGTATTACACTCATCCAGCACTTGGCGATAACCCTTATAAGAAAATGATGGCGGCTCTTTGGCGTGAAAATCCTGCTCAATACATGGACGAGAATGAAAGCCTTGCTACTATGGCAAGTCTGCTTCATATCGATAGCGAAGGCCGTTCATTTGTAAGTGCTAAAATTGCCAAATCGGGGCTAAGTGCTGATAAGTGGCTAGCCCACTACTTACAGGCTTATATGACACCATTGCTACATTGTTTTTACCAGTATGATTTAGTCTTTATGCCACATGGTGAAAACCTCATCGTTCGATTTAACAATCATGTTCCGGTAGGCGTATTCATTAAAGACATTGGTGAAGAAATTGCCTTATTAAATAGTAATATCGAGCTGAATGATGAAATAAAGCGGATTAAGGTAACCATCCCAGAAGGCGTTGCCGTGTTGTCTATTTTTACTGATATTTTCGATTGCTTCTTCCGTTACCTTTCGGCAATTTTAGTAACTGATGGCCTTTTGACTGAACAACAATTTTGGCAAGCCGTCGCCGATACAATTGTTCAGTATCAGGCTAGTCATCCCGCACTTAAAGACAAGTTTGCTGAGCATGATTTATTTGCTGAGTCATTCCCATTGTCTTGCTTAAACCGCTTACAGCTGCGTAACAATCAACAAATGGTTGATATTACCGACCCAGCTTCAAGCTTGCAGTATGCAGGTGATTTACAAAACCCATTGGCGCAATATGCACTTGCAAACACAACAGCATAATAAGCTTGAGTTAGCCTTACGTCAGCAGTGCTCACTGCTGACGTTCTTGACTCCAACAATCGATGAACAATGGTTTAGCAGTCAATGTTTAACTAGCAAGCAATTAACCGATTTGGCTAACGCTATAAAATTAAGAGGAGCAAATGTTACTGAGGGATATGTCGCAATCAATCTCTACTTACAACTGAACTGGCAAGTTATTTACTTATTAGTAGCCTGTGTAGAGCAGCTTGGTTGCATTCCTGATCTGGTCAATATTAAGCAGCGGGTAACAGGCTCACATATTTATGGTTTGGCTAATTTAAATATCATGGCTCAACAAGACTCTTTTAATAATGCAGATTTGATTGAACTGGCAGCCAATCATTTATTTGACCACCAGCAAGCTTGGTATAATAACTTGCCATTGCAATACAGGCTAAATAAAGGATTATTAAAACGTTTACAAAGTGATACTTTCCACGCAGCGTTAATCGCTTGCTGGCCAGACAAATCGATAAAATTTATAGCAAAGCGTTTTCAACCATGGCAAAAGCTATGTGGTAAACATCGCTTTAGTGATCAAAACAATAAGCTGACATTTATGCGTAAAACCTGCTGCTTACACTACCAACTTGTAACCGCTGATTATTGCGCTAACTGTCCGTTAAACAAAAAAGGCACTAGCGCTTGCTAATGCCTTTTTCCAAACGTTTTCTATATAAAGGCTCTAAACCTATTCACTAAGCGCGTTCATCCTTCGGCGATTCCATCACTACATGAGTTGTAATGGTTCGTACTTGTGGGATTGAGCCAAGTACATCAGCATGAAATGCTTTATAGGACTTGAGATCCGCCGTCTCAACTCTCAACAAATATTCAAACGAGCCAGTTACATTGTGGCACTCTTTTACTTCATCAATAAACTCAAGAGCGTGTTCGAATGCTCGCTGAGAGACGGTTGAGTGCTCATTTAAACCAACCCCTACATAAGCGATAAATCCTAGGCCAACAGCCTGATTATTAATAACCGCCCTATACCCCGCAATAACCCCAAGCTTTTCTAGCTCTTGCACTCTACGAAGACATGCCGATGGCGATAAACCCACTTTATCTGCCAGCTCGGCATTAGCAATTCGGCCATTGCGTTTAAGCTCATGCAATATTCTGTCGTTAATTTTATCTTTTTTCATTTTTGATTGTGAACTTTAAATATACACAACAACATTAAGCGCAAAAATTGCGCACATTACAACTTATAATTGCATCTAAATTCAAATAGAGAGATAGCGATGAGTTTTGAAATTTTATCAGCCTTGGCATTATTTGCTTTGGTATCATCAATTACCCCTGGGCCAAATAACTTAATGTTGATGAGCTCAGGTGCTAACTTTGGCTTTAAAAGAACCACACCACATTTACTTGGCGTGACGCTTGGCTTTATGTTGATGCTGGTTTTGGTGGGCCTTGGCATCATGCAGCTATTTGACTTGTTTCCACCAAGCTACTTGATATTAAAGGTATTTTGCATTGCTTACTTGCTCTATCTGGCGTTTAAAATTGCCACAAGTAACGCACAACAAAAAGCCAGTAGTGAAAGTAAGCCGTTTACTTTTATTCAGGCTGCACTATTTCAATGGGTGAACCCAAAAGCGTGGGCAATGGCATTAAGCGCGGTTAGTTTATATGCCCCAGATAAAAACCTCACCTCAGTGTTAATCGTAAGCCTCGTATTTGGTTTAATTAACCTGCCTTGTGTCAGCTCGTGGACTCTACTTGGCGAAAAGCTACAACACTGGCTTGCCAGCCCAAAGCGCTTAAAAGCATTTAACTACCTAATGGCAATACTGTTAATCGCTTCAGTGATGTTTAGTTTGTTTTAAATAATTATTAAGATTGAAATACCAATTCACTTGATTAAGTGAATTGGCTTGGATCTAAACTACATAAATTCAAACTGCTCAACAGTTGCGAGCTTTAATTTGTCTATATCTTTTTTGGCCGCTTTACAATGACGACGTAACTTTGAAGGAACATCTTTATCTGCAACAAGGCTTTTTAGCATAGCTTGATAACGCATCGTTTGTGCATTGGCAATAATTT
Source organism: Pseudoalteromonas sp. S2721 (assembly GCF_005887425.1). Lineage (NCBI taxonomy): Bacteria > Pseudomonadati > Pseudomonadota > Gammaproteobacteria > Alteromonadales > Pseudoalteromonadaceae > Pseudoalteromonas > Pseudoalteromonas sp. S2721. The sequence continues at coordinate 37,773 of NZ_PNCZ01000061.1, read as the reverse complement.
TACAATAGTACGCGACACCATCTAGCATACGCCCATCGACAGTATATTTATTTTGCCAGAGCTTATTCGCTAATGCGTCTAGGTATTGCTCTTTATAAACACCGATATTATAAAATTTCTTACCAAGGATTTGAGTTTCGGTACCATCAGCTTGGTTCACTACATCAACAAACTGATAATGCTCTTGGCTATTAACATTATAAGTTAACTTTGAGTAAAACTGCCCATCTGCAGGTGACTTAACCATTTGAACACTGCCAAGATCTGTGAAATGAAATATTTGTATTTCAGGCTTGTTATTAAAAAAGCCTTTTTCAATATAACGAATATGATCAGGCTCACCTAACTTCTTAATAATAGCTTCTGCGCTTAGCCCCTGCTCAAGAAAAAACAATGGGTTATCAAATGACTCTGTTGTGATAGCAACCTGCTTTTTAATAGTCGCTTGCGTTTTTGGCGGCTCGGGAAGTACAACTTTACCCTTAACTAATTTGGCGATTACAGCTGTACTCTTATCAGGATCACCTTTTAAAACAACAGCATCAGATACTTGCTCACCAGCGCTATTTACAAGCCAAACAGACGAAAAGTCACTACTCAAATATCCCTTTACTAGATAGCTTTGTCCTGCTTCTGGAATAAAAGATACATCACCTGTAACAATGTAATTCGTTCCTGAATTAAACATATAGTTAATAGGTGCGGCATGATGGACCTGCGCTACTAGTGTTAGTGTCATTTCCTCTGCTGGTACTTTTCGACTAAACCCCACTGGTGACAGAACCATACCTTGTCCATAAGTAGCTTGGTTTGTTGCCCTAATAGCGTTATTGACATCTTTACCATTCACTTTACTCAAGTAAAAGAAGCGACCTGTACTAGTTGCCATGGTTCTGAAGGTGTCATCTATAGTTGCTGTTTCGCCCTGATATCCTTGAGGAACAGGGTTATAAGTTGTCATACAAGCAGATAAAGTTGATACAAAGAATAAAATAGCAAAGATTTGTATTAATTTTTTCATATTTTTAAATTCTATATTTAATAGTAAATTCTAAATTAAAATGCTTAAGCTATGTGCATAGTGAGGCTTTAAGCATATTAAATACAAACAGAGGCATGATTCTATTTTTCTTAAAGAAAACGTGAGGGACTTACTTAAAAGTGGCACAAGTTGAAACATCCATGTTTTGCGCAACGTACTTTATCAGCTTTCAGCTGCTTGTTCACTAAAACCGTATAATCTAATTAACAATTCTAACCGTAATGAATTGAAGACTATTTTTCACACGGCACTAAGAAATCAACATGGTAATGCTCATCATGTCGCACCCAGGATGGTTTAGTCGAAAACTGAATATGCTCTTTTAAATAGTCGGCATACTTGGTTTTATAAAGCCCAGCTTGCAGGGTTGGGTCAAAGATCACTCGCCAAAGGTCGTAACCTTTTGCTGTTGCCGATTTATGCAGCTCAACAACATGAGCTGCTAAAGCAGTGTAATCAATCTTAAACTGTTCAAACCGGCCTTGTTTATCAAATTCAATATCGTAGCCAAAACGATTAAATACATGTGTTGGCAAATGAACTGATTGCCCCTTTTCGTTGATAACAGGTGTCATAAAATCAACCGACAAACCATTTTGATGGGTTTTATGCGGGCTAAATTTCCCGCCATTTTCTAAGCCCGTTTCAGCGTATTTGTATCGTTTATCAGGATGGGATTTCTGGAGCGCTTGGTAGGTATCAACAATGATGTTTTTTACCTGCGAATGAACATAAGTACGCCCTGCCAGCTCTGCCATTTTGCTGTAACTGGTAAAGTTATCACCCTTGCTGGGTAGTTTTACTGCATTACGCACATAGCCATTGGCAGTCGTTCCGCCACAGACGCTATTAGCCAAAACCGATCCAGAGCAAAATAATAAGGCTAAAACTAAACATGTTTTCATTGCAGTAGCTTCTTTAAAAATTTAAAGCTTAGTGACCTGTGAATGAACAAAAAGTGAAAACTCTGTCTAGGTTTCAATAAGTTAGCTAATTTGATGGAAAAAAGTTAAAATTTTTTGGAATAAACCTTTCGCCCACTCGTTACCTCTATGTCAATTCGCAAAAAAGAGGACGAGACAATGACAAACTTCAAACAATCACTTATCGCAATCTGTGTCGTAACTGCAACAGGCTTTTCAGCGGCTTCATCAGCAGCTGACGTGCAACTATCAGTAGCATCTGAGCAGCAAACAGCAAATAATAGTCAAGTTTCGACAAGTTCAAACCAAGCAACGTCGAATACGACACTGATACAATCAACTCAAGTGTCGGGCTCGGCAACAACACAAAATTCATCAGCTGGTGTGAATACTGAAAGCTCAAATAGCGGCCAAGCAAATAATCAAACAACGCTTGAAAACGATGAGCAGCAGCCTGCGGGAACTATGCCAGAGCTTGGTTTAACAAACTCGGTATCAAGCGCTTCTCAAGCTGCCAATACCGTAGCGCTAGCTGGTGAATCAATGCTGTCAACTGCGACATCTGCTGTTAGTAATGTAGCCGTCGCGAACACTAATTCGAACACAACTAACGCAATGCAAAATCAATTGAGTCAGCAAACAGATGTATTAGCGTCTTTAGAGCCTAGTGAGCTAAGCTCTGCTGGTCTAAGTCAAGCCTCGCAAATCACTAATGACCTGCAATCATCACTGACTAGTAATGTACAACAAGCTGCAATGAGCTCTGTACAAAGTAGTGTTGAGCAAACCATTTCATCAACTGTTAGCAACAGCGTCAATCAACAAGTTGCTGAGCAAGTATCCGCAGCGACGACTACCGAAGTCGTTAATAACATTCAAAACAGCCTGAACTTAGGCCTTTAACCAATAGCGTGCCGGGTTATCCCCCGGCGCTCCTTTAGGAGATTATTATGCGTACAATTAATAAGCTCATCACCTTAAGTGCGTTAACCACAAGCATTCAAGTGTTTGCTAAGGATGCGACTTTTCATGCTGATGCACAAATTGGCTTAACAACTAACTCTGATTTAGCCATTAAAGAGTTAGATGATATTTCTTCACAAAGTGATACGGGTTCAATACTTAAAGCTGGTGTTAGCGCTGAGTTACATACAACTGACAACCTCAAGTTCACACCAAGTTATCGATACGAGCAAACCAATTATCACCAGCTTGACCAGTATGACTTGGCATTGCATCAATATAGCCTTGATTCTAGCTATAGCCTTTCTGGTACTGATGTCGGTATTCGTTATGACGGTGCTTTAGCAAAAGTAGCAAAAGAAACATTTTTAACCTTGGATCAAGCAAGTTTGTATGTGGGCCATTACGTTAATCCAACAACCTATCTGCGCACTGCGATTAGGGCTTCAGATAAACAATTCGCCACACAGTCAATGCGCGATGCAAAAGGGTTAGGGCTTGATTCAAACCTGTATTACTTTATTAACCAGGGTAAAACGATGCTGCTTTTAGGCGCTAGTTTAGATAGAGAAAATGCTGATTCAGAGCAATATAACTTTAAAAGTTGGGGCTTAAATACAGGCATCACTCATCGTTTTAAAGCGTTTGATATAAGCAATAAAGCAGGATTAAGCTGGCGCTATCAAGATAAAAACTACCAAGAAGTTATCAACCAACCACTTACACAAAGCGAGCCATCTCGGGATGAAAGTCGCAGTGTAGTCAGCGCATTTTGGCAGCTTTCTGTTTTTGACTCTTTGCAAATTGTTACTGAAGCAGAGTACGGCGATTATCAATCTAAGCTGGCAGCAAACACCTATACCCAAAGTATTGCTTCGCTGTCATTAAAAGCCAGCTTTTAATCGATTACGCCATGTCCAAACACCGCATCTTTGCCTACTTCACCTAAATCATTCGCTTGTTGCTGTAACGCCTGGTAAATATTTTTAGGAGAAGCATTTGGCTTTGCCGATAAGCATGCAGCCGCCGCTGAAATACGCGGCGCGGCAATAGAGGTTCCAGATTCCCGGCCAAGATACCCCCCAGCTTTTAACGTCATGACATTGACGCCTAATGCCGCAAAATCAATATAATTACCTTTGTTTGACCAGCGATAAATTCGGTTTTGGCTATCTAGTGCCGTGACAGCAATGACATGTTGGTATGCCGCAGGATAAAGTGGCAGCGCAGCAGGTCCTTCATTGCCTGCAGCCGCCACTAAAGTTACTTGTTTAGCCGCTGTAGCATTGATTGCGGCCGCTAAAATAGCGTTGTCGGGCCCAGTAAAACTCATATTGATAACTGGCACCTCGTTAGCAACCAACCAATTAAGTGCTTCAACTATTGCAGCTAATGTCGCCCCTTGTGAAAAATCAGACTGCTGATAAAACACCGCCGCGCTGTATAATGTTGCCTCAGTTAATAACGGCATGAGCTGCCCATACTTACCTACCAAAACGCCAGCAACCGCAGTGCCGTGCAAATCGGGTGAAACTAAGTCATTTGCAAGAAATGACTGCATTTTTATCTGTGTGTTACTAAATCCCGGATGAGTCGTATCAATCGCACTATCAATCATGCCAATTTTTACAGACCAGTCACACATTGCTGTAAGCTTTGATGAAGACGCATCTTGCTGAGAACCATTTTGCGCTTGATAAATATGATTTCTGTCCAATAACGCTGCATCATCGAGTGAAAGTAAACGTTGCAAATGCGCTTTTGAATCGTAATTGGTCGGGACAACAAACCGCACTAATGACAAACCCAATGACGTGTATTGTTTAGTGACGATAATTTGCGCGCCAATTTGCAACAGTTTTGCCTGATGTTGTTCATTCGCGAGCATTATCCATTGCCTTTCAACTGCACGAAAACCATGCTCAACGTCGACTTCAACAAATGCAGGAGCCTGCAACTGATTAAGTATCTCTAGCCTTTTAGGTAGCGAGGTCACAATGGCTGTTGCGTCGTCGATTAACTCATGTTTGCGTATGCTTTCTACTTGGCTAGTGATGCGCGGTTCAAGTTGATTAACAACAGGATCTATCTGCTCTATCACTCCATTTATTGGCTTAATAATCGCTGCTGATAGCGTACTTGAAGTAAACAACAAACTACTTAAAATGACTGATTTCAATTTCATGTTACAGTGACTTCTCATTTAGTTAGGTATTACTATAACGTTTCAGTGAAAGAAAAATTGCATTTATTGGGAATAAAACTTTTTCTTGCCCGTTATAGTAGTGTGAGTTGGCTGAATCATTGATGAGTTGTTTCATTAATCGGCCCTAGCCCTAACCAATAAGGGAAACTATGACAAATACAGTAACCAGTTTATTACCAGCGCTGCGACGTTTTGCATTTTCGCTTACCGGCAATCAAGCAGATGCCGATGATATTGTACAAATGACCATCGAGAAACTTTTACAAAAAGGCATGCCCGATGATATTGAACCACTAAAATGGGCTTTCAAGATCTGTCGCAATGTTTGGATCGACGAATACCGCTCGCAAAATGTGCGCTTAAAGGCAGTTCAAAATACAGAACTTCAAGAACCCATCTGTGACGATGAACAAGAGAGTTTCGCAACCCAAGAGACTTTGCAGCGGGTAAATAACGCTTTAACAACCTTGCCAGATGAACAGCGCGCTATTGTATCCCTCGTGGCAGTGCAAGGTATGGCTTACAAAGATGTTGCGCACACCCTCGAGATACCTGTTGGCACCGTGATGAGTAAATTGTCACGAGCCAGAGCTGCACTTTATCAATTAATTAAGCCTGATTTCACTAAGGAAAACGCATGAAGATTGATGACCAAACACTCAGTGCTTTTTTAGACAATGAATTACCAGCAAACGAAATGGACGCAATACGTAATGCAATTGCTGAAGATGAGCAACTCGCTTTACGCCTAGCTGAACTATCTGAAGTTGACATGCTAGTTAAACAACACGCAGCACAGATTGATGCAATGCCCTTGTCTGATGAACTTGCACAAACAATCGAGCAACATAATAAAGAGAATGTCGTTTCGCTATCTAAATGGCAGCAAATTAAACTAGCTGGTCGCAAACAAATGGCCGTTGCAGCAAGTATTGCGGTGCTTTTTACAGTCGCTATTGCTAGCTTTGTTCAACAACAAGGTTTGGAACAACCCATTGCCAACGCATTAGATCAACAACTGAGTGGCGACAACACACTATTAGATACAAACAGAAGCCTAACTGCACAGCTTAGCTTTGTTAATACTAATGGCGATTTTTGCCGCCAATACACGCTGTATTCTAAAACTACCCAGCAAACACATATTGCTTGTAAACAACAAGGAATTTGGCAGCTTCATGCATCGAGCGAGCAACGCGCAATGTCAAGCCAAAGCTATCGCTTAGCAAGTAAAACACCTGCGCTTGATAGTTACATCGACGAGCACATTCAAGGCCAGCCGTTAGATCGTAACGCCGAACAACAAGCACTAACTAACCATTGGCAATAAGCGAGACAATCATGAAACACGTATTATTAGCTTATTTTGCCATTGTATTAATTGGCTGCACCAGCAGCCAACATTCGAATGATAAAAACATTCCTGGTCTAACAACTAAGCAGCTTGCGGATAATCAATATATCCTTCGATACGAAACTCGTCACGGTTCAAAGCGCTCAGCGCTTGAGCAAAGTATGCTGCAAGCCGCCAACATTACGATAGACACCGGTTATGACTGGTTTCTCGTTGCCGAGCAGGCAGTTGATGTTGAACGCGCCAAGCCCACTAACAAACCTCGTTTCGAGCAAAGAGCCCACTGCGGTTTATTAACCTGCACAAGTCAAACTTCGCCAGCACTGCATGAGTCAACGTTATTAGAGCGCACAATAGTCGTACAATTAACAATCATTTTAGGAAAAGGCATAAAACCAAGTGAAAAAGCGCATGATGCTTATACGCTAATTGAACAAGCTAATAATTCATAAAATTAATATTTAAAGGTAAAAATTATCCTCATTACATCTTTTTACCTACTGCTGAACTGCATAAGTAATTACACCGTTAATCACTAATACTTTGATCTCACTTAAGTGAAATTAACTAGATAAGCGCTAAACTTACCACAACTTGATTAATTGTAAGGATGTAGCCATGACACACCTAGTTAGTGATTTAATGACGCCAGACCCATTTGCTATTAGCGCGCAAAATACCCTGCATGATGCTCATAATCTAATGAAAGAGAAAAATGTTCGTCATATCCCTGTGATCAATGAGCATGGTGGTTTGGTTGGCATGTTAACGCAAAAAATCATGATTGCTCAGGTAATGAATATCATGGCTAATTACAGTGCCAGCGCCCTCGAACGCAAGGAAAAGCAAACTAAAGTGGTTGATATTATGGCTACCGATTTTACCAGTATCTCGCCAGAGCAACCGCTACACGAAGTTGCTAAGTTTTTTGTTGAAAACCGTCATGGCTGCATGCCTGTGGTTGATAAAGATAACAACCTAGTGGGCATTCTAACCTCATCTGATTTTGTTCGTTTAGCGGCGGCTTTACTTTCTTAAGTCGTAACTTTGTATCTGCACACTGAATTTTTTACAGAAGGTGTGCAGAGTTTTCATACTTCTTCTTAGCTAGTATCACCCTCCCTCAAGACTTAAATAAAATTAATCTATTAAATTCATAACCTTATAATTTAAAAATTATTAGGCACAACGCTTGCTTCTGTGTAATTACACATGCTTTTTAGATTAAAAGCGAAAGGAAATTTACAGATAATCTCGGAGGAGTAATGAGTAATTCATCATCAAAAATCGCAGAATTTACAGCACCGGGTGTTAAAGACCAAGCTGCAGCGGACACGATTGCTATTCTAGACCAACGCATGGTCGCTTTAATCGATTTACACCTCACTTTAAAACACATTCATTGGAATGTTGTTGGTCCTAATTTTATTGGTGTACACGAAATGTTAGACCCACAAGTAAGCGCAGTGCAAGAGATGACTGACACGATTGCAGAGCGTATTGCAACCATGGGCGGTGTACCTGTTGGCACACCTCAATCAATTGTAGAACGCCGTACTTGGCAAGATTATTCAATTGGTAAAGGCTTAGTTACTGACCACCTAACAGCGCTTGATAAAGTGTATAACGGTGTTAATAAAGATCACCGTGCTGCTATCGAAAAGCTTGGTGAGCTAGACCCAGTTTCTGAAGATATGATCACCGGCCAACTGGCTGATTTAGAACAATTCCAATGGTTTGTTCGTGCGCATATTGAATCGTCTACCGGCGAATTGAAAGGTTAAACCCCCTAGGTCTATCCGAAGACCCCTTGCCCAGCATTTGCTGGGCTTTTTTATGCTTTGTTACAACCAACCTTTATGTTTAAAGAACAAGTAAGGTGCAAAGCCAGACAGCAACATAATGCCAATTGCAAACGGGTAACCCCATGCCCATTGCAGTTCAGGCATACTGTTAAAATTCATCCCATAGATACTGGCGACAACGGTTGGAGGTAAAAACACCACTGAGGCAATAGAGAAGGTTTTGATAATTTGGTTTTGTTCGATGTTAATAAAACCCTGAGTCGAGTCCATTAAGAAATTCACCTTATCAAACAAAAATGTACAGTGAGACATAAGGGTATCAATATCGAGTACAATTTCACGTAGTGATTCGCGGTCTTCTGTCGGCGCTCCTAGGTGGCGCAGTAAAAACGAAATATTCCGGCGCGTATCCATCAAACATAAACGCACCTTACCGTTATTATCTTCAAGGCGAGAAATTCGGCTAACGGCTTCTTCTAAGTCAGAGTCATCCTCTTCAAGTACATAGGCACTGAGTTTTTCTAACTGATGATGCATGTCTTCAAGCATATCAGCGTGGTTTTCGACTTTTTGGTCAAATAAAGTCACCAAAAGTTGCTTTGGATTATCACACGCCACTTGCCCTTTCCGAGCACGTAGTCGTAATAGACGAAAATCGGCTAGTTCATCATCGCGGATTGTCAGCAAACAGTTGTCTTGTAACAAACAAGCTACGGTTACCGTGTTAAAGCGCCCTTCGTTTGGTGACATGAAAAGCGCATGCACATGCAAGCCTTCATGGTCGATAAAGCAACGAGAAGAGGCCTCGATTTCTTCAACATCATCAGCGCCGGGTAAGGTGATATTAAGGGTGCTTGCCAGCGCTTGTCGTTCTTCTTCAGTCGGATTTATAGTATCAATCCAATGGGCATTCTTAATAGCGGTTGCAAGAGACATATCAGCAGCTGGCTCTGTTTCTGTGATCACACCTTGGTCTATAGAAAAAAATCGTAACATGCGCCCTACTTAAAAAATAAAATTATTTAAAGAATTTAGATGTTTCAAAGACAAACAATATATCAGTGTTTTTATGGAGCAAGCCATTAAAATAGCTTGGCAAATGCAAGCTGGTTTCGCCCAGATGATTTAGCACTATAAAGTGCATTATCAGCTCTTTTCATTAACGATATTAAGTTTTCTTCATGAGGACGGTCCCAATCAGCTACCCCTAAACTAACTGTAATCTTTAGCGGTTGCTCAGCGTAATTAATTGTCATCTTTGCGACAGATTTACGGAGCAATTCTAGCTTCTTTTTTGCCTCTACCACTCGCGTGTTTACCAAAATTAGAGCAAACTCTTCGCCCCCTAAACGACCTAGTAAATCCTCTTGCCTTAAAGTTTTCTTGACTAGGTTTGCAAAACTTACCAATACCTCATCTCCAGCAGCATGACCGTATGTATCATTAATTTTTTTGAAGTGATCTAAGTCTAAATAAGCAAATACAACTGGTTGATTATTACTTTGACACATTTGCAATAGTTCATTCCCTTGAGCTAGAAACTCTCGACGAGATAGCAATCCTGTTAAATGATCATACATTGCTAATTTTCGATGTGTTTCCTCTAATTTTTGAACTTTAATCATCAAACCACTAATAGACCATGAAACGATTGGTGCAGTAACTGCAGGAGCAATTGTCGCTATAATAAAAATGATAGGCATCATTTCTGTCCCTGTAGCAAGAAGAATCAAGAAAGTAATCAGTAAAGAAATTGCAATACTAATCACAGTAATAAAAAGCATCCTAAGCCAACGGCTTTTTTCTCTTTCTCGATAATCCATTAAAGTTCGTTCTGTTTCATAAAAACGCCTCATGCAAGCCTCCCGCCCTCAAAGTAATAGATGATCGAGTATAATCTAAATTTCATCCAACAAGACTAGCACAAAGAGTTGAACTACGAAGTTACACCCCCAAACGCATATTGATTGTGATAACTATTTTCATTTGCATTTAATTAATTATAATAGGGCTACTATCATTCAAGTGAGTGCAAATATGAAATACTTAAGCGTCATGTTATTACTGCTTTCAAGCTCAGTCTTCGCTGAGCAACGAATAGTAAGTGCCGGAGGAACATTAACAGAAATTATATTCGCGTTAGGTCAGCAGCAAGAGCTAGTAGGTGTTGATCAATCGAGTATGTATCCAAAAGCGGCCACAGAGTTACCTCAGGTTGGGTATTACCGCGATCTTGCTGCGGAAGGTGTACTTTCTTTACGCCCAACGGCACTTTTTGCACTTGAAGGAACTGGCAGACCTGAAGTATTGAAACAAATCAGTTCGACTGGTGTAACGTTAAAAACCTACCCTAAGCCAGACTCTATCAGTGAGCTAAATAGCTTAATTACTAATTTAGGTAATGAATTAGGTGCGCAAGAGCAAGCACGTGCTTTAAATCAAAAAATCCAAAATAGCTTACCTGAAAAATCTTCGCTTACTGGTAAAAAAGCACTTTTTCTATTATCGGCCAATGATAGAGGCTTAGTTGCTGCCGGTACTGATACCGTGCCGCAAATGTTGTTTGAATATACTGGAATTAAAAACTTAGCGCAGACTCACTCAGGCTTTAAACCATTAAATAGAGAGATCCTTGCCGTAGAGCAACCCGATTTTATTATTGCACCTGCTCATGTCGTTTACTCATTAGGTGGTAAAGATGCATTTTGTAAGCTGCCCGCTTTATCTTTATTAAAAGCAGCACAAAACTGTAAGTTACTGGTTATGGATAGTTTATTATCATTGGGGTTAACACCAAGAATAGCGATTGCCATTGAGCAAGTTAGTGAATATCGCAATAAGCTATGAACGGTTCAATTACTTTACCAATAGTGCTAAGAACAAGGCTTTTTCCTAAAAAATGGATAGTCCTTTGCGTTCTGAGTATTGCCGCCTTATCTTTACTAAGTATTGGTTTTGGCCCCGCCGGCTGGGACTGGCGTTTAGCTATTGCTTGGCTTGCGCCAGAGCACTTTACACAGTTTGACCCGTTACAAATTAATGTTGTTACGCAAATTCGTTTACCACGTTTTATGTTAGCAGTAATGATTGGTTTAGTGCTGGCTCAAACAGGAACGGCGACTCAAGCCCTGTGCCGTAATCCACTTGCCGACCCATCTATTATTGGTATTAGTTCAGGCGCTGCAGTTATTGCAGTGGCATTTATCGCACTGGGTGCGAAATTTGATTTTCAAGCCGATAAATATTTACCTTATGCCGCATTTTTAGGTGCATTGGCTGTCACGCTTTTTGTTTACCTTATCGCTAAACAGGCCGGTCAAGTTAATGTGACGACCTTGATTTTGGTCGGTGTAGCAGTAAACGCTCTTGCCTTTGCATTAATAGGGTTATTAAGTTTTTATGCTGATGACAGTGCGCTGAGGTTAATAAACTATTGGACTATGGGCTCACTTGGTGGTGCTACGTGGGCTAATTTAAATCAAGCATTACCACTATTACTTATCAGTGCAATTGGCCTGTGGTATTTAAAAGAACCTATGAATTGTTTACTGCTAGGTGAATCACAAGCTCAGTATTTAGGAATAAACACGCAGACTCTTAAATTTCAAATCATTATTTTAGTTGCATTAGGTGTGGGAGCAAGTGTCGCAATGACAGGCTTAATCGGGTTTGTTGGTTTGGTTGTTCCGCATATTGCAAGGCTTATGGTGGGTCCCCATTTACGGGTTATGATGCCTTTGTGTATGTTGCTTGGCATTATCGTTTTATTACTCTCTGATTGGCTCGCACGCACATTAGTCATGCCAGCAGAACTTCCTATTGGGATTATCACCGCCCTACTTGGTGCGCCTTTGTTTATCTACCTTATTTTAAAAAGTAAGCAAGGAGGCGCAATTGCTTAGTTTTAATAACTTAAGTGTTAATTACGGCGAAAAAGCCATCTTGCAAGATTTAACTGGTGAGATTAAAGCAGGTCAATGTGTGGGCTTAATTGGTGAAAATGGAGCTGGAAAATCCACCTTGCTCCACACTCTAGCCGGAAGTCATCCTTATCAAGGTGAAATACTGCTCCACAACCACCCCTTAGCAAAATTTAGCCAAGCTAAACTGGCCCATCAACGTGCCGTTGTTATGCAGTCTCAGCAGCTGGGTTTTGCATTCACAGTGCAAGAGCTTGTCTCAATGGGGCGCTACCCTTACAAAGAAACAACGCAGCACTGTGCTAAAAAAGTAGCTCAATACATTGATTTTATGGAGCTGGGTCACTTGAGAGATCGTCGTGCCACGGCTTTATCGGGCGGCGAGTTACAACGAGTGAATATGGCGCGTTGTTTAGCGCAACTCGATGCATTTAGTGATGATGCTCAGCCGAAGCTCATGTTATTAGATGAGCCAACTTCAGCGCTCGACATGCGCCACCAGCATGCTTTATTGGGTTGTGTTAACAAGTTTGTTGAGCAAGGCAATGCCGCCATTATTGCAATCCACGACTTAAATTTAGCAAGTCTTTATACCAGCGACATTATTATGTTGCATCAAAAACACATTTTGGCGTCTGGCAGAACATCAGATGTCCTCACTGAACATAATTTAAAACACATTTACGCCATGCCTTTGTATGTTAAGTCACATCCACTGCATGACGCCCCAATGATTTATTCTCAACGTCAGGAGTTTTCATGAGAACACAAGCCGTCAACGACGCCAAGCAATTGGTATACAAAAAAAATAGCGGAGTAATGTCTACCCTTTCATATAATTTACGCGGCTATCCATTTGGCTCTGTAACTCCTTACATGTGTGATGAGCAAGGAAAACTGTATTTTTTTATCAGCGATATTGCTCAACACACTAAAAACCTAGTTCACGACAAGCGCATGAGCCTAACAATATTTGATGCAGCGCAAACAGGCGATCAAAACGAACATGGTCGAGTAACCATCGTGGGTGATGGCTCATTAGTTCCAGCAGAAAATGCTGAAGTATTACTCAACAAATATATTGCTTTATACCCAGAAGCTGACTCTTATCGTAGCGCTCATGACTTTAACTTATGGCAATTAGACCCTGTTCGCATTCGCTATATAGGCGGCTTTGGCAAGATTTTTTGGATTGAAAAAGATGAATGGCTTACATCAGAAAAAGCATGGGATGACAACCAAGAGCTGCATATGATCAATCATATGAACGAAGACCACAAAGATGCAATGTCCTTAATTCTAAACCATCACTACCATGTTGACGACACAGCACCAGTAATGAATGGTTTGCTACCGCAAGGCTGCTACATCAGAAGCCATAACAAGAACTACTACATCCCTTTTAATGAGGTATGTGATAACCCTCAAGCAGTACGAAAAGCACTTGTTCAACTAACTAAAGATGCACGTGCCACTGTGTAAATATGTTCATTTAAGGAGAATACCATGAAGAAAATTTTAGGCTCTATTTTGTTTATTCTTGCAGCTTCAGCAAATGCTAATGAATGTGAACTAACAATTGAATCAAACGATATGATGCAGTTTTCAACTAAGTCATTAACTGCCCCAAAAAGCTGTAAAGAAGTGACGGTAACACTAAAACATACTGGCAAATTACCAAAAAATGCCATGGGCCATAACTGGGTGCTTTCTAAACAAGCAGATATTCCAGATATCGCCAGCGATGGCATGGGCGCAGGGCTTGACAAAAATTACCTAAAAGAAGGTGATAGCCGTGTACTTGCTGCAACTAAAATTATAGGGGGTGGCGAACAAACCAGCGTAACCTTCGCAAGCAACCTTTTAAAAGAGGGCGAAAATTATGCATTTTTCTGCTCATACCCTGGTCACTACGCAATTATGCAAGGGACGTTTACCTTAATTTAAACCTTATATTTTCACCAATAGATAGCCAGCTAGTTTGCTGGCTTTCTTGACTTAAGTTAATCGCTATTCACCCCAATAGCAGATATTAATATTGCCGATAGAATACCCAATAAAAATATACCACCAATTGTTAACTGATGTGTTTTGTAACATTTATCTCGTTTCCTTTTGATTTTAAATCACCTAATCTGGGCACATATCTGCAAGGAGAGAACAATGAAAGACTTACAAAAATTAGTGGGTAATTTAAATAAATCAGGCGCGCTGAATGGCTTTTTGGGTGGAGTTGCCGGCGGTGGGCTAACGAGCTTGATGGGCAGAAAAAGTAAAAAGAGCAGTAAAAAAGCCGTTAAATACGGAGCATTGGCTGCTGTAGGTGGTCTTGCCTGGAAAGCCTATAAACAATATTCAGAGCAAAAATCAGCCCCAGTTCAGCAAACGAGTTCACGTGGTTTTGATTTTACTCCCGCCACGCTGCCTGAGCAGTCATTCACTGATGCAATCGACGATAATCACAGTGATGGGCAATTATTACTCATGCGCGCTATGATTGCAGCTGCCTATGCTGATGGCCACATTGATGAAACCGAAAGACAAAAAATCTTCGCACAAGTAGAAACAATGCAATTGTCAGTGCAAGAAAAAGCCATGCTGTTTGATGAGCTAAGAAAACCAATGCAACTATCAGAGTTAGTTGCCGCTGTGCCAAACGCACAAATGGGTATTGAAGTATATGCAGCCAGTGCCAGTGCAATTGATTTGAACCAAACAGTTTCTAAACACTACTTAGACACATTGGCCAATCAGTTATGCATTCCTAGCGAACTGGTAATGAGCATTCACAGAGAGCTTGCCGAATACAAATAAAAATGGGGCGTCTTCGCCCCACTTTTACTCGTAACCAGTAATGATTAATGCGGCTTTTTAGTCCCATAACGGATCATATCTTTACCGTTTTCATAAACATCATTACTTACGTAACGACCCAGTAGCAGCTTATGACTATCATCAAGCACCGCAACAAATGGGCGACCATCACTATTGTTTGTAGCAAGTGCAACTCCGGCTACGTTCTCAAGCCCTAAACCGCCATTTTCAACTAGGCGTAAAAACGTTTCTAACTCATCTAATGTTTCAATTACATCGTTATCGTTAATCATCTCAAATACTCAGTGTTGCAAATGCGCGTAGCATAGCAGGATTCAAAATAAGGTGCTAATTGGCGTGTCTAAGAAACTCTATAAAATGTCGTTTTTTTGCAATATTAAACAATGCATAAGCACTAAGCTCGTTGAAAATATTATTTAAGGATCATTTATGAAACGAGCTAACTATTTTTCTTTACAACCACTGCTAATAAAGCACCTAATGGAACAAGAGCAACTTATAAAACAGGCTGCCGAAACGACTTTCAGCTTAAAAACATGGGAGCTTATTAAATTAAGAGTGTCGCAACTTAATCAATGTGCTTTTTGTATTGCGATGCACACACAACAAGCAAAAGACTATGGTGAAACTACGAACCGTATTATTGGTTTATGTGCTTGGAAAGATATGCCCTTTTACACTAACCAAGAACAACTTGCGCTAACTTTGTCAGAAAAATTGACACAAGCACAGCCAATTGATGATACTTTCTACCAATCGCTAGTTAAAGAATTTACAGACGAAGGGTTAGTCGCTCTCACAATCGCTATTAATGCTATAAATAGTTGGAACCGTATTGTGAAAATGTTTAAACCTGAAGTGGAGTTTAATGAGTAACCACCTTACCTTAGAACTGATGACCCCTAAAGGTGATATTGCCCAAAGTATTCAAGCTATTTGGTTTGCCAAGGCGAATTTTCAAGGGGAGCAATGGCTTGCTTGTGACGGAGCTACAGGTGTTATATTTCCTGTTGCAGGTGAGCTACTGCTTGATGACCATCAGTTGCTCCCCCCTTATGCATTCCAACAAACATCTACACATGCTTCTAAACTTACTTTTTCAGAAAATGCTGTGTTCTGTGGTATTCGTTTTAACCCGACCGTATTACCTGAACTTGAACGCTCTGCACACCCTATCGTCGCAAAGAGCTCATTAAATGCTATAGCAAAAACCTTGCAACAGAGTGCCAACCTCGAAAAGTTTGTGACCTTGGTCAAATCGTATTTCACTAGCCAGCACAGATTAAATCAACATAATAAACACTCAAAACATTTAATCCGTAATCTCATTGAGTTAACGCCTCTCGAAACGGCTTATCAGCGTGCCCCACTGAGCCAACGTCAGCTTGAAAGGCAGGTTAAGGAGCAATGTGGTGTCACACCTAAATATTTTGAACGTATTTACCGAGTAAAACTGGCTAAACAAGCAATTAAGGAGAACCCTGAGCAAAGCTTTGCAGATATTGCTGTAGAGTGTGGCTTTACCGATCAGCCCCATTTAATCAAAGAGTTCAAAGCAATAATGCACGTCACCCCGGCAAAATACCGCAAGTTATTAAAAGACGCTCAAACTAAACAAACAAAACTCATTTTGCGTTAGTCATCTTCAAAACGCAGAATATCACCTGGCTGACAACCTAAGTGCTTACAAATTGCATCTAAGGTTGTAAAGCGTACAGCTTTAGCTCGCCCAGCCCTAAGAACGGATAAGTTTTGTGGCGTAATACCTATCGCTTCAGCTAATTCTGTAGATTTCATTTTTCGCTTAGCTAACACAACATCTAAATCAATAATAATCGCCATTAAATCACTAACTCTTGCTCTTCTTGTAGTTGCTGTGCTTGGCCCATAATCCAACCAATAACATAAATAATCAACCCCACCACTAAACCTATAATATCAGTATCTTGTATCGTCACGACTCTTCCCATATCAGTTCCTGTTGCAAAATTAAGAAGAGTTATAAGTAGTGGTGGATAGCATACAACTAGTGCAAATTGCGCTAATAATACGCCACCTAACCATTTAAAACATTGGATATTTTCAATAGTGAAAAAAGATCCACATCGGTAAAGCAGAAATAACCGAATCAAAATTATATTGATAAGAAAAAACGGCAGCAATTGCACAAGACCCAGCCATAAAACACTATCAAAGCCATGCTCACCCAATGTCTGAGCGATTCCTTGCCAAGATCCACTGACTTCAAGGCCAATCCACATATGCGCACCGTTACTTTGCGTAAAACTTAACACATCACTGTCACTGAAAAGGACAATAATACTTGTTACTAACAAACTAGTAAGCGTAAAAAGTAGCAAGCTTAGGATCAGCGTACTCATCCACACTATTTTTTTCATGACGATTTACTCAGTGTTATTTGTTTTAAAAGTTGCTCATAGTGAGTCGCTATTTGCTTACCTGTCAACGCATTTGAATGATGCTTACCTTTTGCAATGTAAAGCTGCTTTTGCTGAGATTTTGCATGTTGATATAAATCTTCCGCTAACTCAGGTGGCGTTTGTGTGTCTTTTTCACCGGTGATTATTAATAGCGGTGCTTGGTAAACTTGTAATACTTTTAAATTATCAACTTGATTAATCTCTTCACTAAATTCAACACTAACAAACGGTTTAGCAAACCACGGAATTCGTGCTGCTGTCATCTGCTCAACATTTGTCACACTGCCTTCGAGTACGAGAGCATCGACGTTGCGCTGACTGGCAACATAACCTGCGATCATACTTCCTAAAGAATGACCATGGATCACCACAGGCAAAGTACTTAGATCGGCTCTGCTTTTCACATAATCAAACACCAGTAATGCATCAGCTTTTAGGTTAGCCACACTGGGTACTCCAGAACTCAGCCCATAACCGCGATGGTCCATCATTAGAATATTTACCTGAAAAGGTAAAAGTAGCTTGGCAGGATCCCCGCCTGCGGCACTAACGCGAAACTGGTTGCCACCAAAGTAAATAACTGTTGCGCGTGCATCTGCAACTTTAATTAGGGTGCCCTTAAGAGTGATGCCTTCATCGGTGGATAAAGTTACTTCTTGCTTTTTGGCTGTCGCATCAACATTTTGTATATCCTGCATCGTTATTTTTTTATCCGGATACAAAAAGTGAGACTCCTCAACTTTAATTGTCGTACAACCAGTTAATAACAACACAATCAGCGAAACGATTGCTATAGAACCAAATTTCATTTTCACGATCCTTCTAGTAAAAAAACTAATATGGCACTGAAAAAGTTAAAAAACAAACCAAAATTACCGAAAAACGATAATTAATTAACTCATATCGAACATTTAAAGTCCTTCCTTTGAGGTAAAGTATTGAGCAAAAGCGCTACCTCTGTTCATTCATTATTTCTCTAATTCTGTTTTGAGCAATTTTATTTGCGCTCAGCTTTTATCCATAGGATAGTTAACTCAAGCCTACAAAACCTGCTGTAACTAAATAGGATAATCATGAAAAAAGTTTTACTTGCCACTAGCTTAATCGCCTCGTCATTTACTGCATTTGCAGCCAATTTAACCGTTGAAGAACTGCGTATTGAAAAAGCCAGCAAAGCCATGCCAAAGGTGTTGAGTGCTTTTTCTGATGAAGTAAATCAATTTGAAAAACAGTGGCAAGCTGCCACCAGTTATCAGCAAGCAAGTGACCTTATTGATGATTACGCCAAACAATTATGGCGCGATGCCAAAGCGCGTATAATTAAAACCAACAGCTTCGACGACCGAGAGCTGTATTGGGCACGTTTACTTTCAAGCAAGATTATTCGCACCAGCAAACCTCAGTTTGCAATGACCGACAGTGAACAAACCGCGTTATTAACCATGCTTGAAAATGGCAGCCGAGGCCGAACCGACCTTGATTACAGTAAAAAAACCGATAAACGCATTTTAATTACAGGTTTTGATCCATTCTTATTAGATAGAAATATTAATCAAAGTAACCCATCAGGTGTTGCGGCATTATTACTTGATGGCCAAGTGATTAATTACAATGGCATTAGCGCAGAGATCAATACGGTAATGGTGCCAGTACGCTACGAAGACTTTGATCAAGGTATTATCGAATCATTACTTGCGCCCTATTACGCACTTAACAATGTCGATATGATTGCCACTATTAGTATGGGCAGTAAAGACTTTGATCTTGAACGCTTTCCAGGTAAACGCCGTAGTGTAACGGCGCCCGATAACGCCAATATTGTGTATGGCGGCACAGCCACTGCACCGAAAATTTCGAGCCTTAACGACCGCCCACTTCCGGGCAATGAGTTTGTCACTTTTAGCTTACCAGTTAAACAAATGCAAAAAGCCAAAGGGCCATTCCCAATCAACGACAATCATAAAGTCGTTACGCTTGAAAAAGCATTTGAGCCACAATCTCTTAAAGAGTTAGAAGGTGCGATTGCAGTAAAAGGCGGTGGCGGCGGCTACTTATCAAATGAAATTTCGTACCGTAGTATTCGCCTGCGTGATGAGCTTAATTCAGACATCCCTACAGGGCATATTCACACCCCACGTATTCAACAATTTGAGCCAGAAACAGAAGCTAAAATTGTTAAGCAAATTAAAGCGATGCTGGAGCAAAGCTTAGTTGCAATTTAAAACGTTAAGCTCAGCTATTTAGTAATAGCTGAGCTTTTTCCAACTCACAATAAGTATTTATTGTGGGCCTGTTCCGCCATTCACTTTACTGCCCAAAGAATTTGGATCATCTAATCGATATGGATAGAGTTGAACATCACCAAATACCGCTGCTCCGCTATCACGATATTGATCAGTTGCTGATCTTCCAGTGTAAACATTTCCTGAGGCACTAAAATAACCCGAGCCTTGATTCCAGTGCGGTTTTGCTGAATTTTCAAAGTAATTGTTTTCTACTAAAACCTCAGCGCCATTACCTGCACTAATTGAGAAGTAAGTAATGTTCTTCCAGTAATTATTAAACATATGCACACGTGAATTATAGCCATCGACTTTAGGGTTTCTCCCTGCTGCTGTATCCCAAAAATTGTGATGCGCTGTTATTTGAGAGTTTCTGAATAAATGAGTATACCAATGCTGGTTAGCGCAAACTTGCGTGTTATGCCCGTAAAAACGATTCCAACTTAAAGTAACGTTTTGACTATTGTCCACATCAATATATCCATCACTTATTTTATTAAATGCCATGTGATCAACCCATACATGACTACTATCATCTATTGAAATAGCATCACCAGCTTCAACAAGCGCAGGGTTAATATCCTCAAGCATAATGTTCTTAATAATAATATTTCGCTGATTACTGATAACGAGGCTGGCACCAATTATTTTCGAGTTTTTACCTAACCCTTGCAGCGTTTTATTTGATTGCACAATAATACGTCTATCATTGCGGGTAACATTCACGGTTGAGTTTGAGCTACTTCCCAACTCACTACAGCTTTGATTACCAACAGGTATTCTGTACCAAGTTTTACCGTAATCACCCCATTGGCCACAATCAAGTGGGCAAGCTGGCACCGTTCTATTGGCGGTTCTACAATCAATCACGGTGTTATCTGGAACCTGAATAACCGCAGCAGAACTAGAACTCAACGCCGTACTTAAATCATCACAGCTATATACTGTGATGGCTGTGTTATTACCACCACCGGTCGTTGTGCTCAATCCATCTTGGCCTGCTTGAGATGCAAATCCTATTAAATCACTTGGCACGGTACCTGAAGTCCCACAGTCGCCATTTACTGGATTAATAAACCATCTTTGTGAACTGATGCCAGCATCATCATTTTGATAAACATTTGCAGTATTATTTGAGCCTGCAACTGTCAAAGATTTACCGGTTAACTTATTAACGATATTGAAGCCGCCCGATGAAGATGCTTTTAACAACCAACGTTGATTTGCTCCTTGCCAATCATCATAAGCAATTATATTTGCACCATTTGATTGCGATGAGTTCAACACATCAAGAACTTTATTATTAAATTTAGAGCGAATAATCCAATAGCCATCTGCTTCTTGAATAAGCTGAAACTTTTGGTTATTTCCACCCCAGTATTCGTAGCTAATAATATTCGGGGCTGAGCTAGAATCACTGGTATTTACATCAAGTGCAAGGCCAGACCCCCTATTAATTACAGAGTATACATTGCCAGATTCTGGCATAGCACTACATTCTCGTGCCTGTAAGGTATGTTGAGTAAAGCACAAAAGTACTATTAATGTTTTCACTAACAACTTAGTTGAGCTGTAAATCTTCAAGACTATCTTCCTTAACTATTTATAATATTAAATTACCTATAAAGATAGACTACCTGCATGTACCCAAAAACACAATTAATGTTTATTTTTTGTAAAGAAACTAGTAAGCCATCTGAAAACTACATGGCTACAACTCCCGACAAAGTCTGTGTTATTTAAAGCAAAAAACTTAATAGCTGATTTTATCGCTAGCCATACTAAAGTTTGATACATAAAAATTGTAAAACTCTTGTTTATATCTAAACTTTAAGTATGAAAAATCATTAGGCCAATTATATGAAAGGTATCGTCTTTACCGAGTTTTTAGAAATGGTCGAAAATGAGTTTTCTTATGAGGTCGCAGACAAAATCATTGAAGAAAACTCACTTACTTCAAACGGCGCTTACACCAGCGTTGGAAACTACGACAATAAAGAGCTGTTAATGTTGGTCAGCTCATTGAGCAAACATATAAACAAACCTGTTGATGAACTGGTTCATGCTTATGGTAAGTATTTGTTAAAGCGTTTTTTTGTTTTATTTCCACACTTTTTTGATAGTGTCGAAAGTACTTTTGAATTCCTTGATACCATTGACCAACACGTACATATTGAGGTTAAAAAGCTCTACAACGACGCTGAATTACCAAGCTTTGAAACTAAACGAATTAGCCAGAGCGAAATGCAAATGTTTTATCGCTCTGGTAACCCATTTGCATGTCTAGCTGAGGGCTTAATTGAGGGCGCATGCGAACATTTCAATGAAGTTATTACCGTTAAAAGCGAGATTGAGGATAACTATCAATCTGCCACTTTTACTCTAACAAAAGAAGCTTAATGTGGATGAAGAACTCTACAAACGTAGAATAGAACGAGAGCGCCAGGCTCGAAAAGAAGCCGAAGCGCTTTTAGAACAGAAGTCCTTAGAGTTATATGAAGCCAATATGACGCTAAAACATGCCGCCGAAAATCTAGAACAAGAAGTCATCATTCGCACCCAGGATTTAAATAAAGCCAAAGAGTTAGCCGATGCCGCCAACCAAGCTAAATCGATGTTTTTAGCGAATATGAGTCACGAAATCCGTACGCCAATGAATGCAATTCTAGGCATGGCCCACCTCGCCCTTGATACAGAATTAACCGACAAACAATATGATTACATTGAAAAAATCCAACTCTCGGCCAAATCACTGCTTGGTATTATCAATGACATTCTCGACTTTTCTAAAATAGAAGCCAATAAGCTCGAACTTGAAAATAGTGATTTTAATCTAAACAACTTTCTCGCTAACCTAGCTAATTTAGCCAGTAGCTTAATTGAGAAAAATAACATCGAAGTCATTTTTGAAATTGACGATGATATTCCTGAATTTTTAATCGGTGATGCACTTAGGCTCAATCAAGTTTTGTTAAATTTACTGAGCAATGCTATTAAGTTTTCAAACCAGCAAAATGTCACGCTAAAAATGACAAAAGAGTCACAAACCGATACCTCTATTTGTATTAAATTTCAGGTCATTGACCAAGGCATTGGTATGTCTCAAGAGCAAGTAAATAGTGTGTTTAAGCCTTTTTCACAAGCCGATGTTTCAACAACACGTAAGTTTGGCGGTACAGGTCTAGGTCTTGTTATCAGTAAAAAGATCATCGAGCTTATGGGTGGTCACATTGAGGTAAAAAGCCAATTAAACAAAGGGAGTTGCTTTAGTTTTGATGTGTCATTTGCGCTATCGGGTATGCAAAGCTGCCACGACACAAACATTTTCAAACATAAGCGAGCTCTTATTATTGAGCAAAGCGGCCAACCTGAAGCTATTCTCCAAAGCATGCTCAACACATTAAGCATCAATGTAAAAACTATTGATTGCATGGATGAAAAACTCTCTGAGGTCGATATTAGCCATAGTTACGACTTTATTTTTTTAGATTGGCACGTTTTAAACTGTGAACAAAATAACATTTTAGAAAACCTCAAAAAACAGCTTTCTATCGACATTAAAAAAACCATTATTCTCGCATCTTTTGAAAACCAACAAGTTAAAGACACGCTAAGTACGCTAGATAAAACCGTTGAAGAAATACTTTTAAAGCCGATTATAAAAGGGAACCTGTTGAAAACCCTTGAGCATGTGATGGGGATCGCTACTAAAAAGGAAAACAAAGTAGATAACACCTGTTTTAAAACGCTCGCAGGCTCAAAAATACTTCTCGTTGAAGACAACCCGCTAAACCAACAAGTCGCATCGCAAATATTGCGTTCAAATGGGTTTATTGTTGATATTGCAGAAGACGGCATTGCAGCGATTGAAGCTGTAGAAAAAGGCACATTCGATTGTATTTTGATGGACTGCCAAATGCCAAGAATGGATGGTTATACCGCCGCGAATAAAATTAAACAGCAATCAAAGTTTGCGCATATTCCAATCATCGCCATGACCGCCAACACCATGGAAGCCGACCTAACAAAAGCAAAAGAATCTGGCATGCAAGGTTACATCGCCAAGCCAATAGAAGTACAAACCATGTTTGAGGTCATTGCTGAGCATTTAACGCAAAAGCCTCTGTAACTTTTAGTCGGTAAGCTCTATGATTTTTTGTTCACCTATTGAGTTGTTCTGCTTACGAAACTCGTTAGGGTTAACCCCAACGATGCTTTTAAAAACACGGTTGAAGGTAGCAAGCGAAGAAAAACCACTTTCCATTGCAATACTAAGTATACTCCAATGACTTGCTTCGTCTTTTAGTAACAACCCTTGCGCATGCTGTATTCGGTACTGATTAATAAATAAATTAAAATTTGTAGCTTTAAAGTGGTAACGAATTGCCCTGCTGATCTTATACTCAGGTACTGCTAAAGCTTGGGCAAAATCAGAAATTTTCAAATTAGTTTGCAAATAAACCTGCTTATTGATGAGTGCTTCTATGCCAGTAATAAGCTCAGCCTCTACCTCACTATTTTCAGGTTGTTCAGCCTGATTGGTAACTTTCACTACCTTTTCAGAGTTCAGCACTTTGCTATCAACAGCTTCAGGTACGCTGTTGTGGGCATGTTTTTGCAAGAACATTACTAGCTGCATGGCAAATACAATCAACAATGCAGATGAGGTAATTATAAGCGGCTCAAATTGTCGAAATTCGCTCTCACTGAATAAAAATTTAGGCAAAATGCTGGCATTAAATACAGCTAAGAAGTAGCAGCTAGCAAAAATCTTTGCCTGCAACTTTTGCGTTTGTGTTTTACCTTTATAACCCCGTAATGCTTCCCAAAAAGACAACACCAGAATACTTGAAGAGAGCAGTACCGTTATTTCGGCCATACCTTGCTTTAAACGCCACATAAATTGGCTATCAGGGAAAAGCTCTACATCAATACTCACCAAATAATGCCACGTCTGGTTAAACATAATTAACCCCGCAATAGCAGTTGCCACTGCAATATGCACCTTAGTAATAGGCTTTTTCTCTCGAAATAAAGTCCGTGAGATAAGCCAAGCCATATTACAAGTTGCGCAGGTAAATAAGCCAATTAAATAACTGTAAACACCAATACTGGGCGCACTAATTTTTTGCACCCCAACCATACAAAGCGAGCCACAAAATACAGCAAACAGATAATGAATAAGTTGCTTTTCTTTTTTCATGCCATTTAGCAGCATGAGCCCCATACAAACGAAAACGAGTAAGTAATAAGGGGATGTATTTTGCATAACTCTTCATGCCTTAAATTGGGTGATTGATGAATTTTTTACCAATCAGATAAGTGTACTTTTTCAAAATCAACATAGCAAAAAGAGTTTGTTAGTGAATGTGTCAAACCCTGTGTGAGTTCTCATAAATAATCACAATATTTTATTGATCAAATTTCGAATTTGAGAAGAGTTTCTTCTCTAGCCCTTTATATTTGCGGTATTAGAAAAATATAATGGATTTGATGATGTTTAACAAAAATAGCAAACTCACGCCTTTAAAGGCGCTCGAATACAGTAAAAAGATTTGGTTTAGTAGCCTGATAATGGCGCAAACTTGCTTTGTGATTTACCTCATTCTTGGTTATGGAGTGACAGGGTTAACTACAGGTCTTTCTGGTTGGAACCGACTTAATAACACCGCTTATGTTGCCAATGATGCAACGGGGAATTTGATGTATGCAGTGCATGTATTATTTGCTGTCGTGATGATCCTTGGCGGAAGCTTACAGCTGATTGAAAAACTGAGAACAAAATACCGAACATTTCATCGCTATAATGGCCGTGTATTTGTTGTTTTAGCTTGCTGTATTTCATTTGCTGGCATGTATTTAATGATAGTAAGGGGCACCGTTGGTAATACCTTAATGCATGCGCTGACAATGTTTGGCGGCTTAGTGGTTATCGTATCAAGTCTATTTGCGGTTACAACCGCAAGGGCTCGTAACTTTAACGCCCATCAAGTATGGGCCATACGCTTATATCTTGCCGCTAACGGTGTGTTGTTTTTTAGATTATTAATATTTGCATGGTTTTTAGTATTTGGCACCTTAGGCGTCGATACCGCCACATTCACAGGGCCTGCCGTGCTTGCTGTTAGCCTTTGCTCTTACTTAGTCCCCCTTTTAATAGCCGAACTTGTCCGCTATGCAGCTCGCACGAATATTACCTTTATCACTATCGGCACCGCCTGTTTGATGACGCTAATATCAATCGTGTTCTTAATCGGCTTATTTGGGGTGACTATGGCAAACTGGTACCCAGCTATTGTTAGCTAACTAAACCTCATACAATAAAGCCACCTGAGTAGGTGGCTTTGTAAGCGAATTTTGAATCACTGTAAATTAATACAATTCAAATAGCGGACGACCATTTTCGTCGTATTTTACTTCCATCACACGAGCGTGGCGGTTTGGATCGTAAAGTGGATCTTTTACTATTTCCTCAAGTGGACGAGTGTCTGTTTTTGGCACCACACTTGGTTCACCAACTGCGTGCTCATAGTCTCGGGCATGGTAAATACACAGTGGTGTTTCACCATCTTCAGCTACTGTAAAACAGTTATGACCTGGACCAAAAATTTTCTTATCAACACTTGTTTCAAGTACTGGCATACGTGTTTTGGTCCACGAATTACGATCAAGTAAATCGCTGTTTTCATCAGCTTCCATATAGCCCATACAGTAACATGCACCTGTTGCGCTTGCAGAGAAAGCAATGAAGATTTTACCGTTATTTTTAAGTACTGCAGGGCCTTCGTTTACCCAAAAGTCGACACGTTCCCAATCGTAATCAGGTGTCGTCAGCATAAACTGCGCTGTTTTTAACTTAATTGGAGATTCCATCTGTGCTAAATACAGGTTGGATGCCGCAAATTGACCACCCGTTTTCTCTGCCCAGCAGAAGTAACGCTTACCGTTATTTTCAAAAATAGTGGCATCTAGAGAAAAATCAGTGAATGACTTTTCATCGCCCTCAGCCGCTTGCATCATGCCAAGCTCAACCCATTCATCATTTAACGGATCTTGACCTTTACACTCAAGCACATACGGGCGTAATGCCCAAATATCACTTTCTTCACTCGCTGCAAAATAGATATACCATTTGCCATCGAGGTAATGAATTTCAGGTGCCCAGATATGACGACTCATCGGGCCGCTGTCATGTTTGAACCAAATATCAAAGGTTTCAGCGTCTTTTAGGCCCTCTAATGTCGCAGCCCTACGAAGTTCAATGCGATCATAAGTTGGTACAGAACCGGTAAAATAATAAAAACCATCGCTGTGCTTATGCACAAATGGATCGGCACGCTGCTCTACTAACGGACTATTTGTTTGTAATGTCATCTTGAAACCTGATCGTTAAATTTTAATTTGTATTATTTTATTACTTTTTAATAAGAATACAAATATAACATTATTTTTAACAGACAGTAATCATAAACCTTTCATACCTTCAAGCAGCACATTTGCATTATTCACTTCACGGCTCGTTTCAGAAAGTCCTACCTTTGTGGCGCCACCCACTAGCCAAATTTGGCTGTTTAACGTAACAGCCCCTAAACCGTGGCGTGGCGTTTGCCACTCGAAAGATTTGCGCCATTGCTGCTTAGACAAATCATAGCTAAAAACCTCACGATCAACTCCTTTGCTATGTTCACCGCCAAACACAGTGATAGCATTATCAATAACCGCTGCCGCATGCCCTGCCCGTGCTTTAGGGAGTGCTGCATGTGCTTGCCAAGTGTCTTTTTCGGGTAAGTATTCGAGCATGTCAGTGATAGGCTCACCGCCAACGGTTCTGCCACCTAGTACAAACCAACGACCATTTACTTGTGCACTCGCCGCACTGTTTCTAGCTGAAGGTAAAGGAGCCGCTTCTGTAAATGTGAAGCTATTAGGATCAAACACTAAATGCGCACTCACATCTAAACTATGTTGCCATTGCCCATTTTTCTCACTGTTTGGGCTGCGGCCACCAGCTAAATGCACTTTACCATTAAGCACGGCGCCCACCGTTTCGCTTAATGCAAAAGGTAAACTCGCCACTTTTTGCCATGCGTTAGCACCTTCATTGAGCATTAACACATCACGGCTATTGGTCCATTGGCCTTGGCTATTAACAAAACCTCCAAAAGCAAATAGTCTGTTTTCTACTGCGATTAAATACGTGTGATGACGCCCTTCAGGCAAACTCGGGGCTGATTGCCAACTTGCATAATCAGGCGACCAAAAATGAACTTTTGCAGTCATCTTACCCGCTGATGCTGGCAGCTCAGTAGAGATACCACCCGCAACCCAAATCTGTTGATTCATGACTGTTGGGTAAATTTCTTGAATGGCTTCAGGGAGCTTTGGTGCTAACGGCTCTTTTGCCGATAACGTATAAGATGAACAAGTAATAGAAAATGCTAACAACAGTTTGGCTAAGCGCATATAAGTCCTTAATAAGCAATTAATTAGCTAAAGACTAAGCTAGCTGTACCTATTAGTACACTGCCAAATAGTCTTACTCGAACAACGATTACTATTCCTAAACGCCCCCTTATTGATATATTATAACAAAACATTTATCGTATTTTGTTTAATCTTATTAAGGGTCACTACTATGAGCAAACTTCCCGTCACCGTGCTCTCTGGCTTTTTAGGTGCAGGTAAAACCACTGTGCTCAGCCATATTTTAAATAACCGTGAAGACAAAAAAGTGGCTGTAATCGTCAATGATATGAGCGAAATAAACATCGATGCAGCAACAGTTAAAAACGATGTTTCGCTGAGCCGAGGCGAAGAAAAACTAGTAGAAATGAGCAATGGTTGCATTTGCTGCACACTGCGTGAAGACTTACTCATTGAAGTACGCGCTTTAGCGCAAACGGGCCAGTTTGATTATTTGGTTATCGAATCAACGGGTATTTCTGAGCCCCTTCCTGTTGCCGAAACATTTACCTTTGCCGATGAAGATGGCGTGTCACTTTCTGATGTTGCAAGGCTTGATACCATGGTCACGGTCGTTGATGCCGTTAACTTTTTAAACGACTTTAACGAAGCCAAATTTTTACAAGAAACCAACGAGCATTTAGGCGAAGAAGATGAGCGAAGCGTGGCCGACTTACTCATTGATCAAGTTGAGTTTGCTGATGTTATTTTAATTAGTAAAACAGACTTAATTAGCGCCGATGAGCTTGAGAGTTTAAAAGCCATTTTAAGCTCATTAAATACTTCTGCAGAGCTAATTGCCATTGAAAATGGCCAAGTTGATATCAATAAAATTCTCGGCACGGGCCTGTTTAACTTTGAAAAAGCTCAGCAAGCACCTGGCTGGCTAAAAGAGCTGCGCGGCGAGCATACCCCAGAAACCGAAGAATACGGTATTAGCAGCTTTATTTACGGAGCCCGCCGCCCTTTTCACCCTGAAAAATTTTATAACTTTATTCATAACAATCAGCGCGAAGGCAAATTACTTCGTTCCAAGGGCTACTTTTGGTTAGCCTCTCGACCACAATTTGCTTGCCAATGGAATCAAGCTGGCGGCATAGCCCGCTATGGTTTTGGCGGGGTATTTTGGAAAGCCTTACCGAAAGATCAGTGGCCTACAGATAGCGACTACTTAGATTCAATTAACCAAGTATGGCAAGAACCCTTTGGTGATATGCGCCAAGAGCTGGTTTTTATTGGTCAAAACCTCAATCAAGCAGCGATCATTCAAGCTCTCGATAACTGCTTACTTAGCGACGATGAACTATTAGCAAGCAAAGCGCTTTGGCAAACCCTGCCCGATCCATTTCCTGTCTGGGAGGAAGCATAATGACAGCCTACGCATTAGAACATGACACTGATAACCTACCATCAGCGGCCGCAACAGCGCTAAGCCCTGTGGTGTTTTCACAAATTTATAAACCTGAGCATAACATTGTAATTTGGCAACGTAACTTATCTCAGCAGCTGCAATCAGAAGTAGCTGATAGTATTACAGCCAACCCAGAACTCAGCATTAACGCTGTGATCAATCAAAACAGCATTGTGGCTGACATTGATAAAGCCCTTGAAAAACTACCTCAAACAAAAGAGCTTAAAGCCGACCTCGCTCAGCTTGTTGATATGTTTTGTTATTTATTTGAGTTAAAGCGCACCGGATTACGTTTAAGAGTTCTTGAACGTGCCATGTGCCCACGTTTTCATGTTGATAAAGTCCCTTGCCGGTTAGTCAGCACATATTATGGTAGTGGTTCGCAGTGGTTGCAAAATGCAGGACTTGATCGCACCAAACTTGGCGCTGGTCATCAAGGATTAAGCGATGAAGAATCAGGCTTAATGACAGCAAATGCTAAAATTCACTCTCTAAATGTCGGTGATGTAGCCTTATTAAAAGGCGAAACTTGGCAAGATAACGAAGGCAAAGGCCTTGTGCACCGCTCACCAGCACTCGCTGCTGGCGAAAAACGACTACTTGTAACCCTCGACTTTATTGCTTAATACGAGCGTACCTGTTGCGTCTATTGATTTTAATAGGCGCTATTTCATTCAAGAACACACAACAACTGCTCATGGCTTTAAATTAACGAAAAGCATACTAAGCGCACTTGCAATTGCTGTTAGAGCAAACATCCTTAGTAACAAAATTAAGACATTCCCTGCACCACCAGCAAAAGTGCCTTTAAAGCTTAATGGGTAGCCATGAAAAACCATTAAATATAATACGTTAAAAAGCCCTACCCGCATCCCGTCAATTTCATGGGTATCACCATTTTTTAAGTGAATTTCACACACATGCAAGGTGGGTAATCTAACTCGTGGTTCGCCAAACTTTCGTTTGCGTTTTAGATCCATCGTATAGTGAAATAACACCTCTGCGATTTGGTTTTTAGCAATGATGAGAGTGTGATTTTGGTGCTCTTTAAAAGTCAATTTATCAACTTTAAGCTCATCCTTGCTTATGCTCATTGCCCATTTAGAACCAAAGCCATACTTCTTGTAAGTCATGATGCGTTTGGTAATAAACACCAATAAAAAGCTTATAAGGGAAATTAAAAAAGCCAACCATGGGTTAAAAGCATCTACTAAATAAAAACTAGATAGTGAAATTGCGCATACCATAAGTGCAAAAAAAACTTCGGTCCACCCAGATAACGTCGCTAAACCTGGGAGAGATTCTAGTTCTGTTATTGACTCTTCGGTTAGTGACGATTTTCCTTTAAAGGCTGCATATCGAAACCATTTTTTATCATTTAAATCCAGTTCCAGTGAGTGCTTAGCCATAGAACCCATAAACATCCCTTTTAAAATAAAGCTAAATAAGAACAACCTTTGTTGTTCCTTAAACTTATACACAACCCGACCTTACGAGTAAATACTCAAAGAACTAATAAGTTAGGTTTAACTTGGCATATAATAAGTTCAGTAATTAATCAAAAACCAGCTAAGCTTCGTATATTAAAGAAATTAATTTGTGTGAGTTGATATGGAGCGCCTTTTTCAAAATAGCCGGTTTTTAGTCATCATCGCGATTATCACTACAGCAATTTCATCATTACTTGTTTACATTGCCTGTGTGAATATCGTTTTCAATGTTGTTAAAGTCACCATCACCGCGCTACCTGACTCAGCAAAAGGGGGGAAAGAGTTAATTGTCGAGCTTTTAAAAATTCTCGACTTATTACTTATCGGTATTACTCTTCAAGTCATTACCATCAGTCTGTACCGGCTATTTATATCGCCCTCAACAACAAAAAGCAGCCAGTTTTTGGCCGCCTTTCATATCGAAGATTTTCATGACTTAAAAATTACTTTAGTGCAGGTAACATCTGTGATTTTGGTGATTCTGTTTTTAGAACACGCCGTTGAGTTTGGCGGCACAATAGAAACCCTCTACCTTGGTATTTCTATTGCGATTGTGGTTGCAGCCTCGACCTTTGCATGGCGCTCAATGAAATAGTGAATACTCACTACGTTAGTTTATTTTTCAGGGTAACGTAGCTGATATTGCTCTTTCATCGCGGCATTAAACCGCTCAAGTAAACTGCCCTTTTGGGGTTCTTTAGCCAGTTCGAGCAAATCAATTTTTAAGTGGTTATGTTCATTAAATTGGCTAGCAAACGTGCCCATCATTGCTGATTCAAACTTACCATCAGTGAGCAGTTCAAGTACCTGATTACCAAATTGAAACGCCTCGTACTCATTAAGTAGTGTTAAAAAATCACTAAATGATGCGCCCGATAAGTTACTCTGCGTTTTAAATGCGCTTAAGTAACCTTTTGCTAATAAGTTTTGCTCTTTAAAGGCTAGCTGAAATTGGTATGCATGGCGGGTTTCGTGTAATAAAAACGCTAATGGCGCATAAACTTCCATCTCTTTGAGCTTATCTGGGTTTAAATAAACTAATCCTGCACCTGGGTAACGTACATCAAACACAAAATTAACTGCTCTTTGCGGATACAAGGTGTTATTTATCACCAAGGTTGGTGCTGTAATAGCAAAGCTTTTAATTTCAATTGCAAACACCTCTGGTAGTAAAGCCATTCGCTGCTCAAACGATAGCGCTTCCCAGTTCATTAACTTTTTATAAAGCGCTTTATTTTGCTTTAAGGCGTTGACCAGTTTTTCTGCATCAAGTTGTCTTTGCTTATGTGCTTGCTCTAACCAAGGAATATTAGATTCACTGAGCGCGTATGCTGTTGGCGTTTGTTTTTGCAATGCTTCATTAGCATAAAACTTTGCAGGTTCTGCATAGACAAAGCAAGATAAAGCTAAACAAGCGCTTGAAAATAAATGGGTAAGTTTCATGGTGTGATTTTTATCGATAATTTATTGCCTAGATTTTACTAGCTTATGCAATAGAATTAAACGTCTTCAATTTTTTAAAAAGGCGTAACAGCTTATGTTACGCCTTTAAATTTAAGCCCTAAAGTGCAAGCGCTAATATTTGCTTAACTTTCGCTAAATCAATATCACCGTGTTCACCTAGCGTAGTTAACTCATTCTTTTCTAAGTTATTAACAACCGCGTCGATTGCTTGTTCATCAAGGTCATAATCAGCAAGGCGTGTTTTCACAGCCATTGCTTCGAAGAAGTCTTGCACTGCTTTAATCGTTTTATCGATTTGTTCAGCTTCATCGCTATAATTAAAACCAAACACTCGCTCACCAAGCTGCTGAATTTTAATAGACTTCTGCTCTTTTTGAACATGCATTAGCGCAGGTAAAACAATCGCTAGTGTTTGTGCGTGATCAAGATTATAAAGTGCTGTTAATTCATGACCAATCATATGTGTAGACCAATCTTGCGGTACACCCTGACCAATCAAACCATTCAGTGCCATTGTAGCCGACCACATAACATTGGCTCTTACATCATAGTTTTGCGGTTCGCTCAGCGCTTTAGGTCCTTCGCTGATCAAAGTTTGTAAAATACCTTCTGCAAAGCGGTCTTGTAATGGCGCATTTACTGGGTAAGTTAAGTACTGCTCAATAACGTGTACAAACGCATCTACAACACCATTACTTACTTGGCGCTCTGGTAACGAAAAAGTATATTCAGGATCAAGTACTGCAAAAACTGGTTGCACACTCGGTGATGAAAAAGCACGTTTCTGCGACGTCTCTTTTTTAGTAACCACTGAGTTGCCGTTACTCTCAGAGCCAGTTGCAGGTAAAGTTAATACTGCACCAATAGGAAGCGGGTTACTAAACTCAGCACCTTTAACAAGGATATCCCACGGCTCACCTGCAAAGTTATAAGCTGCTGCAACAAACTTAGCGCCATCAATAACACTGCCACCGCCAACAGCTAAAATAAAGTTAACATTATGCTCTTTAGCAGTTGCCACAGCTTGCATCAATGTTTCGTATGTTGGGTTAGGTTCAACACCACCAAACTCTATAACATCAACATCGGCTAACGCACTCATTGCTTGGCCGTAAACGCCATTTTTCTTTATTGAGCCACCACCAAAAAGTAATAGTACTTTAGCGTTTTCTGGTAAACGTGACGTGATCTCACTCATTTGACCTTTACCAAACAAAATTTCGGTTTGATTTTTATAAATAAAATTCAACATTTAAATGCCCCTTAAATTAGGTTTAAATTGCTAATTAGCTAATTTACTTAGCTAACATTTCTAAAAGTTTTTCTGCTAATAATTTATCTGAAAACGGGTTTTGCCCCGTAATGAGTTCGCGGTCAACAACCACATTAGGCTGCCACTCACTAGCGAATGCCATATTTCCACCGGCGTTTTCCATTGCCATAGCTGGATAAAACTTAAGCTTTTTACCTTCTAAACTGCTTTCAAAAACACGCTCTTCAGGGTCTGAAAAAATAGTCATTTTATAGCCGTCATAAATCCAGTTGTTAGCCGCTGCCTTTTCGCCATCTTTTATTGCTTGATAATAAGAATTTGGCTGAACTTGTGCCGACAACAACGTAATTGGGCCATGGCAAATTGCCGCTGTTGGTTTACCTTGCTTATTAAAATGACGCAAAATCTCACCCACTTCTGGGTTGTTTGCTAAATCAATTAAAGGTGCATGGCCTCCAGGGATAAACACAGCCTCATATTGGCTTAAGTCACCCGCTAAAATTTCGCTCAAACTCGCGGTATCATTGATATCAGGAAGTGATGCTACAAAACGCTGAATGCTCTGCATTTTAGCTTCATCACCATCAAAGTAATCGGCGCTCACTGATTTTTTATCTACTTGAGGCGCATTACCTTTAGGTGTTGCAAGTACAAGCTCATAACCCGCATCAACTAATGCTTTTGCTGGCACACCAAACTCATTTAGGTAGTAGCCTGTTTCAATGCTCTGGCCGTCAGCTAAATCCATAGTTGTTTCACTTGATAAAATAACCAACACTTCGCCTTCACCCGCCACTGCAAACATCGACATAGTTGATGCAGCAACAAGCGTTAGTCGCTGTAATATCTTTTTCATAATTCGTCCTCTTAGAAAGTGAAGTTATCATAGTGAGTTTGCGGGGCGAGTAGAATTCGGATAAATTAAGAGGAGCAATCAGAATATTTATGGCTCGTACAGTTACATGTCTTATCTCACGCAATTAAAAACCTTTGTTGAAGTTTATCGTTGTAAAAATATTACGAAGGCGGCGGCTAATTTAGGCTTATCTCAGCCTTCAGTGACTTCTCATATTCAAGCAATGGAAACTGTAGTTGGTAAATCTTTATTTGAGCGCAAAGCCCGCGGTGTTACTCCGACCGCTGCAGCACATGATCTAGCGCTGCAGGTTTCTGGTCATATTGATATATTAGAGCAAAAGATCATGTCGATACGGGCACGTTCTGATGCCGCACATGGCACTGTTAATATTGCAGGACCTGCCGAATATATTAGTAGTGTATCGGGGCCACAAATTGCCAACTTACTGCAATCTGGCAATGTAAATCTTGTTCTGCATATTGGTAATAAAGTGAGAATTTTTGATGCCTTGCAATCAGGTACTGCAGATATTGCTATTGCCGCATCAGCGCCTGATCCAGCACTATTCGATAGCCTAGTGCTCGACAAAGAAAAGCTCATTTTGGTGATGAACCGTTTACATGGCCGAGAAATCAAAGACAGCACCATTACCGCAGATTTACTCTCAAGCTACAATGTCGTTGCTTATGATGAAGAGCTGCCTTTGATAAGACAATACTTTGAAGCTGTATTCAACGCAAAATGCCACTCAAACGTCATTGCTATTTGCCCGGACATACGTGCTATTAGCAATATTATTCGTTCAGGTATTGGTTATTCTGTATTACCCGATTACCTTTGTCGCGATCAGATAAAAGCCGGGGAGCTTGTGCAACTGGGGCCCGAAGGCCCAGAAAACATAATTTACTTAGTTTGGAACAAAGGGGCATTAAAACACCCCCGTATTGCATTTGCCAAAGATGTTATTTCGGCCTTTGCAAATATTAATTACTTTGCAAACTAAGCAAGGCTTGCTTTGCGTCTAGCAGTTTTACTCGTGGGGCAAGCGCATTTAGTGCGATTAAATGTAGCATTTCAGATACTGTTGTACTCACATCCGTTAAAACTGCCACATCGTACTCTTTAGCTTGTTCTGAGATAGCTGTATGAGTCACACAGTTTTGCGTCATCATGCCTGCGATCAATAGTTTTTTAATACCATGCAACTTTAAGACATCTTCTAAATTAGTTTGATGAAAGCTGTCTGCATAGTGTTTTACAACCACAGGGGCTTCTGGTGCTGCATTTAAAATATCAGGATGAATATCAACACCTTCTGTACCTTCATTAAAAAATGGCGCTAAACCCTGAGAAGGATCAGCAACATGCTGAATATGAATAGGTAAAACCCCGTGCTCTGTGGCTTGTTTTATCACATCTACGAGCTGATCTTTTACTTGTTTAGCCTGCCATAAAGGAAACGCGCCATCCTCAAAGTAATCATTCTGTAAGTCGATAATTAGTAATGCTGTGTTTGTCATTGTATAAACCCTTTTTCATTGTATTGACGCCTAGTTTGCTGAATTTTTAACGTATCAAACAGTGACCCAAACACCATTTATCGATAATATTGGGCCAAAGTGTTTGATAAGGCTTTACCATGAATGTTGCAGTATTAGCATTTCCAAATATCAGTCCATTTCACCTTGCAGTACCATGCATGGTGTTTGGTGAAGGCGCTCGCTCAGCTGGTATTAAAGAATTTAACTTAGCAGTGTGCAGCGAAAGTAAAGCTGTAATGCCCTCAAGCGCGGGGTTTGATATTCAAGCGCATCACTCAATAACAAAGTTTGATCAAGCAGATATTATAATTATTCCGTCTTGGCCATCACCTGAAACAGCCCCCTCTAAAGAATTAGCAACCAGTTTGCTAAACGCGCATAGCCGTGGCGCTATAATTGTAGGGCTTTGTTTAGGCGCTTATGCGTTAGCGCACATTGGGCTTTTAGATAATATTGAAGCAACTACCCACTGGGCATACAGCGATGACTTCAAAGCGCGCTTTGCAAAAGTGAAACTTAACAATCAAGTGCTTTACCTTGAACATAATCGGCTATATACATCGGCAGGAACAGCGGCAGCCATTGATTGTTGCTTATATTTAGTTCGCAAATTTTTAGGAAGCGAGCAAACTAATGCTATTGCCAGAATGATGGTAACTGCGCCGTATCGCACTGGCGGGCAAACACAATTTATTGCCCTACCCATCCCGCAAAATGTTGCTGATGAGCGTTTAGCAAGCTTACTTGAACAGATGCAAAAAAACTTAGCTAGCAACCATACGATTGATACACTCGCAGAGCAAATGCACATGAGCCGACGCACCTTTACCCGCCACTTTCAATCGCTTACTGGACAGAGCGTTGGGCAGTGGCTGTTAAATCAACGTTTAAACCACGCGCAGCGACTTCTTGAGTCAACTGATTTACCTCTAGAACATTTAGCCGAGCAATGCGGCTTTGGCTCATCTGTTACTTTACGTCACCATTTTCGCTCTCAGTTTGGTTTATCACCGCGAGACTGGCGTAATGCATTCCGCCAAGCATGAAGCTTAGGTATAATTAGTTTTTCGACTCGATTTTGGTTTTTAAATGAAAAAGCTTTCTAAAGTACAATTAAAACAGCAAGCCCTTGTATTAAATGTTGCCGACGCCCTTGAAGAGCAAGGTCGCGCAGAACTTGAAGGCATGTTGCAATGCTGGTTTGATGTGGAATACCACTTATTCCCAGGCTCATTGCTATTATGTTTTCAATTTGAAAACCAGCAAACACTCGATGCAGCGACCCCAGAGCTATTAAAATGGCAAAAACGTCTTAGTGGCGCAATGCTGAAAAAAGGCGTGATTTTAAAAGACATGCGCAGGCATTTAGTGTTTACCCTAAAAGGCCCAGACGATTAAATGAGGTGAGTTGCGAGTTAGCAAGTTGGCAAAATTGTAGCAGCGATTTTATATCGCGTAGGAATGATCACAGGTGCTAGGTGCTAGGTGCTAGGTGCTAGCA